>NZ_DAHXOI010000024.1 GCF_027364955.1 Ferrimicrobium sp. | reverse complement strand
ATAGAGTCCGAGACAAGAACCTTGTAAAAGGTGCATCTATATGAGTGGACTCAGTGTTTATCACTCAGATGCAACGGCGCTCCCACAACCGTTCCAATAGAGAGTAACCCGCTTCACCAAATCACTGTTGGAGCCCCAAGCCCTCCAAAAACTCCTGTTCATCAAAGGAGACCGCTGCGATCTCTCGCCGCCGCTCATCGCTAAGCGTCTCGATTCCGTCGTAGAACCCCGCTACCGCGACGCTACCATCCGGGCGATGCAGACCTGCGATGATCTCACAGAGGGCATGGACAGGGTTGGCGACCACCCCACCATAACGCCCGGAATGTAAGTCCCCATCCGCCCCGGTCACGACAAGATCCATGGAGAGAAGACCCTTGGAACCAATGGATAGTGATGGTTCGTCGGGACGCCACATGGCGCCATCGGCCGAGATCACAAGGTCGGCACCCAACAGCGCAACGTGTTCGGCGACAAATGCTGGGAGATGGGGGCTTCCGATCTCCTCCTCACCCTCGAAGAGAAACTTCACATTAAGGGGCAGACGACCCTCCTGGTCGATAAAGGCCTGCGCGACCTTGAGGACGATATAGACCGGACCCTTGTCATCGGTCGATCCACGTCCTCGCATCATCTCCCCATCCACCGTCAAGGAGAACGGGTCGCTCTTCCATTCGTTACGGTCACCCGGGGGCTGCACGTCATAGTGACCATAGATAAGCACAGTTGGCGCTCCCTCGGCGCCCAGCCACTCGCCCATCACCACAGGATGGCCAGCCGTCTCAACGAGATGGCCATGAGCGAAGGAGAGTTGATCGACAAGCCATTCAGCCGCCGATCGCATCACCTCTGGCGCCGCATCTCGACTGACACTGGGTATGGCTACATAGTCCGCCAATTCGCTGAGATAGCCGGCATCGTCGGGATCAAAGACGAGCACGGCCATTCCTCCCCGTCGCGATACCGCAGACACCGCACCGATCCTCGCGATCTCCCATCCGTTGACCCCCCATTAGTGAACCTCAAACTGGCTGCGTCAACCTCATCGAGACAAGCTCGTCGTTTACCAGTTTCTTGTACTATATCTTACAATTTTAGATCATATTGAAATGGGATTACCAATCTGTCAGACAGGAGCGGCCGCCACTACCAAAGTCCTCCAGTGATGGCGACTACTGATCACAGGACTTGACCTGTCATCGTTCTACAAGCCATGCGACTTGCTAGCGCAGTGATGTCATCGCTGTCGGGCCAGTACGCGTCGTTACCGGCTTTTGATCGGCAACGGACTCAACAGCGAGGCGATGTCATCTTGGCCGAACTTGACCGAACTCGCCTGCGCTTCATCAAGCACCCCAGCAGCCAACTGGGCCTTTCGCTCCTGCAGTGCGATGATCTTCTCCTCGATGCTGCCTGCGACGATGAGCTTGTAGACAAAAACCGGCTTCGTTTGCCCAATTCTGTGGGCGCGATCGGTAGCCTGGTCCTCTGCGGCGGGATTCCACCACGGATCGTAGTGAATGACCGTGTCGGCCGCCGTCAAGTTGAGCCCGACACCGCCGGCCTTCAAGCTGATCAGAAAGAGGGGTACTTCCCCATTCTGGAATCGTTCGACCGGAGTCCTCCGATCCCTGGTATCTCCTCGTAGGGTAACAAAATCGAGCTTTACCCTCGTCAACTCAGCTGCGATGATGTCAAGCATCTCCGTAAACTGGGAAAACAACAATATCCTTCGGCCATCCTCGATCAGCTCAGGGATCATCTCCATGAGCGCGGTGAGCTTGGCGGAGCTGGCGACCCGTTTGGCCGTGTTGCTCTTGAGGAGTCGCGGGTCACAACATACCTGTCGCAACTTGAGTAAGGCATCCAAAATAACAATATGACTTCGTTCGATGCCACGGCTCACGATCTCATCACGAATTCGCTTGTCCATCGTCGCTCGCACCGACTCGTAGAGATCGTGTTGTGTACGTTCCATCTCCACCGCCTGGATCACCACACTCTTGGCCGGTAGTTCAGCCGCTACCTCAGCCTTGGTTCGTCGGAGAATAAAGGGTCGCACGCGTTGCGCCAACACGTGGAGGCGATCGAGATCATGGTGCACCTCGACCGGTGTACTCCAAACCTCGCGGAAGAAGTTGCGATCACCGAGAAACCCTGGGAGTAGGATATCAAACTGCGACCAGAGCTCGAGCAAGTGATTCTCGATCGGCGTTCCGCTCAGGCACAGTCGGTGGGTTGCGTTGAGCTGGCGTATGGCGCTCGAAGCCTTCGCGGTAGGGTTCTTCACGTTCTGGGCCTCATCAAGGACCAAGAGGTGAAAGGACTGCTCCTGGAGGACTGCGATATCACGCCAGATAAGCGCATACGTCGTGAGGACGATGTCGTAGTCCCCAATCGTTCCAAAGGACGCCTTACGATCGGGTCCGTGCAGCGTGAGGACACTGAGTGCTGGAGCAAAACGAGATGCCTCATCCTGCCAGGTGTTGATCAGGCTCGTCGGCACCACGACGAGGGCTGGCGAAGCCAGCCGGCCCGCCTCCTTCTCGGCCAGAATATGGGCAAGTGTCTGCAGTGTCTTACCGAGCCCCATGTCGTCAGCGAGGATCCCGCCAAGATCATGTTCGCGCAGAAACTGCAACCACGACAGACCTTCGAGCTGATAGTGTCGCAGGTCAGCCACGAGTCCTCGCGGCGGTTCAACCAGCGCTGGACCTTGGCCGGTGAGCCGGGCACCAGCGAGTTCCAGAACTCGATCGAGCCCCGTCGTATCCCACTGGTGCTCACCGACGAGAGCCTTCACACGACCAGCATCAAAAACAGACAGGCGTAGCTCACCAGCGCTCCGCGAGAACAGATCGATCAAGGTTCCCACGATGTGTTTGAGCCTTCCCGCCTTCACGGCTACCCGGGGCGAATCTGGTTGTTTCAGGTACATCACCTCATCGTCGTCGATCAGCGCGAGACCTCCGGGACTAAGCCACCGTGGATCCCGGTTGAACAGCCCGATCAGCAGCTTGCCGAGATCGAAACGTGCACCGTCAACGGTGATACCGAGATCGAGGTCAAGCCAGCCCTCCTGATTCGACTCTACATCGAGATGCCAAGCAGAGACCGTCGCGTGGTAATAACGGAACATTGGATCGATCTCCACCTGCCAACCCTTGTCCTTGAGCGCTGGGACGGTCTCGCCCATGAACTGCTCCCATTTGCTTGGGCTAACAGTTCCAAAGGCGAGCCGCGTCGCTGGGCCACCCAATGCTTTGACGACGGAGGGGCTGAGCTCTTCGAGTTGTATCGACGCTAGCTCCTTTCGTGCCTTCTTCTCTGCCCTCTTGTTACGGGTAAGGTGTACGGTTCGCTGCTCGCTCGTCTCGATGAGCTCGCCTTCTTCACCGACTTCGAGCACGACCTCACCATAGCGAAACTCTGCACGTGCAAAATCGATCATCCCATCGCTCATCCGTAGCATCCAGGTTCCGCCATGCTGGGGCACCGGCGCACTCGAGACGACAAGTGCTGGCACCAATGGCTCCTTTACCGTTGGGAGTGTTTTGTCCGGCCTTTCACTCGGCAGGGCAATCGGTTGACCCGATTTTTGCAGCACTTCTCTGGCGCGCTTGGCTTCAAGAGGATTCAGTGCCGGAGCCCGTAGAATGGCGCCGACCAGGTTCGTCGGCTCTTGTGTGATGATGGAACCGATCTCTCCGGCGGACTCATCAATGTAGAGGATCTCATCTTTTGTCGGCAGACACCAAACATCACGCGCACCAACATCAAGAACGGGAACTTGCTCCCCGCTGCTCACCACCCGCCACCGAAGCACGCCTGTCCGTGGGTCACCAAACTTCAGCGGGGACCCAGCACTTGGCCGTCCAAAGAGACGACCCGTCCCCGCTAGCAGCTCGAGGACCCTTGATGCGTACACTCCCCCAAGCCCGAAGTAATCGAATTGGTACTCATTGGGCTTCACCGCGTCAAAGAGCAGCATCCTGATGGCGTCGAAATCGATCGGCGTCACAAAAGTAGGTTGGATCTTCAAGATGTGGCGAAAGCTCGTCCACGGTTCGAGCTTGGGACCGAGCCCTTCATTCTCCTCCCGGCGGGTCTTGAAGCATGCCAAACGAGGGGGCAATCGGTCTTCGCCGGGCAAAATTCTCCAGATAATGGCCACCGCTTGCTCGCCATCTTCCATCGCTCGAGGTGTCGCAACGACCGCACGCCGTACGTCCTCAAGCCACTCCTTGGCCTGGGACCGGATCTCCGGTCCCCTGTTCGGCTTCGGGGTCCGCAAGGCCACAAGGGCCGCTGCAGCACCATGCTTGCAGCGCGTCGACACCGGACAGGTACAGATCGAGAGCATGCGATTGCTGGCAAAATGCACGACCACACGATAGGGCCGTGCGGCCGTCCCCTGCACGTTGGCCACAATGGCATCGACAGTGACCGACTGCAGATCCACCCGATGGAGATAGCCCTCACCCTTTTGGATCTCGCGCTCTCCAAAGTAGCTCGCCGCATCTTGCCGGGTGAAATTCAATCCGTCCATCATCGACCCCTTATTTGCCTCTCAACCCATGACAGCGCAGTTGCCACTCTCAAGCCACAACTCACCATGGAGTGACCCGCCAGCGTCCATCAGCTATTTCTCAACATTTTGGGAACCATCAATGATCAGAACTGCCAAGCCTAAGCTGCGTCCGAGTGATGAAGGCACCGCCGGTCTCCTCACTTTGTGTCACCGAGACCAATCTACCCAGTGATGCCACCAGGAGCGAACCGATCCCCTCGATGCACCCATCGACAGCCATGATCAGCCACTCGATCTACTGGCGCGCTGCTGCGGTCGTCGCAGGGTCTCCATCCCCTGCAGAGCAGTGTGCCCAATGTCTCCGAACAGCCAGCCGCCCCACTGCTTACAACCTGCCTTGCCCATCGACACAACGATCACCAAGTGCCGACCTCTCAACAGCGATGGAGTATGGTGATAAGCATGGTAGTTGGTATACCGAATGCAAGAGCTTCACGGAGCAACGATGCCTACCGTGTCCTCAAAGGCATGATTCTTCGCGGGGCGTTAGCTCCTGGCGCTGAGTTCACCGAATTGGGCGCCGCCCAGCTGGTCGGTTCAAGTCGGACACCAGTCCGTGAGGCGTTGGCACGCCTACGCCATGATCGCCTCATCGTGCTACTCGCTGCTCGACGCTACGCCGTCGCCCCCATCGCCATGGGTGATGTCCGCAATCTCTTTGACGTACGCCGACTCATTGAGTCTGAGACCACCCGATTAGCAGCTGGGAGGGTTGACGGTAAGCAGCTGCGCGCGCTCGATCAGCTCTGTGCTGACACCTATGATCCAGCCGATCCGGAGAGCATTCAACGATTCCTGCGGGCCAACAGAGAGTTCCATCAAGCCGTAGCCAGGGGCTCGGGCAACCCCCGGCTCGTCGACCTGCTCAGCCCGCTCCTCGATGAGATGGAACGGCTCCTGTACCTTGGCCTCCAACACAGTGACCGTGGGGCTGCGATCATCCACGAACACCGCTCGCTGATCTCCGCACTCGAGGCAGGCGAGACAGCCATCGCCGTAGCAGAGATTCATACCCAGCTCGACGACGCCCTGGAGATGGTAACCCAAGCCTTTCTCGATGGAGCCTTCGACAACGAACTACTAACCGTCAACCTAGATGGAGGAACAGACGCATGACCACCAACCCAGTCTCCGAGGCTGCAACGACGCCACCGCAGGATCCCCACCTCGACCTCGTTGGTTCCTCGATCGAAGTTCCCCTCGTCTCCGGCGAGTGGCGTCGCTATGTCAACCTTGACTATGCGGCTAGCACCCCGGCCCTGGTTGACGTTGCTGCCAAACTCGAGACGTTCCTCCCCTATTACAGCAGCGTTCATCGTGGTGCAGGCATGAAATCACAGATCTCCACCGCTGCCTATGAGGGTGCACGCGAAACACTCCGTGGATTCTTCCATGGCCGTCCGACTGATACCGTCATCGTCACGCGTAACACCACTGACTCGATGAACCTCCTGGCCAGCTGTCTTCCAGATGGAGCCAAGGTTGTTGCCTTTACCTCCGAGCATCATGCAACCCTTCTGCCCTGGGCACAGACACCAGGTAACATCCACTACCTCACTATGCCAACGAGTGCCAGCGTCGCAATCCAGGCACTCGCCGACTACCTGACCAAACACCCGGATACCACTCTGGTGGCGGTCACCGGCGCCTCGAACGTCACCGGAGAGGTCTGGCCGATCGCTGAGCTAACGCGGTTGGCCCACGACCATGGAGCGCGCATCGTCGTCGATGCTGCGCAGATGGCCCCGCACCTTCCCATCGACATGACCTCCCTCGACGTCGATTATCTTGCAGCCTCGGGGCACAAGCTCTACGCCCCTTATGGGGCAGGCGTGCTGATCGGAAGAGCTGACTGGCTCGACAGTGCAGATGCCTACCTCCGCGGCGGGGGTGCGGTCGACTTCGTCACTCCCACCGAGGTTCTCTGGTCAAGTGGCGCACCCCGGCACGAGGCAGGGTCGCCCAATGTTCTTGGCGCAGTCGCGATGGCCATCGCCTGTGACACGCTAGCCAACTACGGGATGGATAAACTCGCAGCCGAGGAGATCAGCCTCGCCCAGTACGCTCGCCAGCGCCTAGGCGAGGTACCAGGGATCGAACTGTATCGCCTCTGGGAACCCGAGGCACCGCGAATCGGGGTGGTAACCTTCAACCTTGCCCCCTACGATCACAGCCATCTCGCTGCGATCTTGAGCGCCGAATACGGGATCGGCGTACGCCACGGATGCTTCTGTGCCCACCCATTGATTCTTGAGTTACTCAACGTCTCCGATGATCAAGCCACGTCGTTGCGGGCTGAACTCAAGGCTGGCCGACGGCCCCGCCTCCCGGGAGCAGTGCGCATGAGTGTGGGCATTGGCACGACCCACGAGGATGTCGAGTACCTCGTCGCATCACTCACCCAAATCGCCAACGACGGGCCTCGCTGGACCTACGCTATCGACCCGACGACCGGCGAGTTCGCTCCCGATCCCGACCCCCGACCATGGCCAGATCTCCCTATCACGCTCCTCACCTAGCGTCGGTTCAGCACAGCCAAGACGGGAGGCGGCCACAATATTCTGTGACCGCCTCCCTCCCCTGTTGGCAAGGAAGAAACTTAGCCCTGTTGGTCGTCGTAGTAGACCTTGAAACCGCTATAGGAGCTGTGGAATTGTCCCGGATACGTAGCTACATTCCCTGACTGGACCATCGCCGTAGGCACCATCACTTGACCAGCCTGAGCTGAACTCGATACCTTCACGTCGAAGAACTTGATCGGGCTCGAGAAGGGCGTCGGAGCCGTCTGACCTGCAGCGGTCGTTGGCGCCTCCACAATGAAGTCAGCGCTGTCACCGGAACCATAATAATTTCCGGTTCCACTCACCGACTGTCCAGTGGTCAGGTCAGCGACCGTCACCTTCCACTCGGTACCCGTTACCTGCGCAACCGTGACTTGCATGTCATTGCCTGGTGCAACATTCATATTGGGAACCGTCTGCGAGGGTGATGGTAAGTTCTCCACCCACGGAACGATCTTCACTGAACCCGTCGTCAGGTCTGGGATCTCGTAGACGCCTGCTTGGATGAGGGTCTGATTCCCGGAGGTGCCACCAATGCCGACCCACTCTGCCAATGAGCAAGAGAGGCTCATACCACCAGAGACATCGCTCTGACACGAGGCCGGCAACGAGGAGGAGATGGTCGGAACCACAAACTGAGCACTCGCCTTGGTAAACGGTACCCCGTTTGGCGAGTAGTCAACGTATCCCGACCAGTTGCCCGAAGGAACATCAACGACAACCGGTATGGTGACTTGACTCGACTGCCCTGCCGCGTCGGTGACGGTGATCGTTGCCTGCCCATTGCCTGGCGCTGTCGGGACGCCATAGAGCAAACCATTCGGCGTTATCTGCAGCCAGCCCAGATTGCTGTTGATCGACCATTGCAGCCCGCCATTACCACCAGTTGCGGACAATTGCTGTTGGACTTGGGTCCCCTCGATCGCGCCGATACCCGACGGGGCCTGAATCTTGAGAGACGAGGCATTCCCCGTTGAGGAGGAAGTCGGCGTCGCCGAGACCTTTTGATTGTACTGTTGGATGAGGCTCGCGAGCGAGTTCGAGGAACTCTTCGACTCGAGACTTCTCCGCGAAGTCGCAAAAGTCTTGGGGTTGTTGGGCTTGGGATGGGTGACCGGTGCGGTCTCGGCACCCCATAACCCGACCGCTAGTGCTGCGGTGGCTCCGACAATAGCGAGTTTCCCAGCTGACGAACGTCGTACCATGATCTTTACGCCTCCATTTCCTCTGTCCGATTCCCACGCGGCTGGCGACCAAGCAACGAAGCATTCACCGCAACGCTGCATATCTTGGACATCGCTAGAACGGCTTGTTCGCTGTGCCCCCCAACCTCGCCCCAAACGATCACGGCACCACCATCGCCGGTTCTGCCATGACGCGCGATGTCGGGTGCACCTTCGGCTACAACATCTCGAATCCCGTCGTTGCCAGTTGTGAGAATCTCAATCATTACTCGTTACTCCAACTCTTCACTCATCAAGGTAGGTCCACGGGCTTAGCGGATCACAAAGCGAAGCGTAAAAAAACCTGGATGAATAAGAACCAAGCTCTATCGAAGACAAGTGCCACTAGCGACGCAGGCCAAGGAGTGATGACCCCCTTCAGACCCGCCCGAGTACAGTACCCGCAGGTGTGCCCGCAGTTGGAAGAGATACCACCACAACCTCGGCCCGAGCGAGGCCCTCGTTCAGCACCTCGTTGTCCTCGATACGCAACTTCTCTGTTGCCGAGCTCAACACGATAGGTTGCTGCATCTCGCGCAGGCACGAACGGCCTCACACCCTAACCTGCTCACCCGTCGGCCTCATCGCCTCGCGGGTAGGGCGCCTCGCCAGCGGTAGCCCTGACTCTCGTTGACCCCGTCTGACCAGAGATGTTGGGGCATCATCCAGAAAGGTCTTCAATCGAAGTACGGCACTTCGCCCATCACCTGTATTGACAGACTGGCCGACGCGCGCATCGTACTCATCGAAGTCTCCGTCTCACCATCGGCGAGAAGATAGACTAACCAGCTAGCTCCGCTATCGTGAGCGCAATGTCGATCCACGTATCCCATCGAACCAGGGACAGAGCCAGGAGAGACGGTCGGTACATAGGATCATCGCGCCCGACTCCGTCGCATCCGAGAGTTGGTGAGTGCCTCGGTGACATAGGCGTTGCCGTCGTCAGCAACCGTCGTCCCGGGAGCGACGATCTCATCGATGCGATCGAGTACCTCTGTGCTGAGCTCCGCATCTACCGCACCCAACTGGCTCTCCAGCTGGTCCATCGTCCTTGGCCCAATAATTGGGCTCGTCACCGCTGGATGTTGCAGCACAAAGGCCAGAGCAAGGTGCACCAGGGTGATGCCGCTGTCCTCAGCAAGGTGGACAAAGTCTTCGACCGCATCGAGTTTCGCTTGATTAGCAGGCAAGGAGAGGTCAAAACGTGCCGGCATCATCTGTGCTCTCCTCGTCTGGGGCACACCCTGATCTCGACGGATTCGGCCCGATAGCCAACCTCCAGCCAGAGGACTCCACGAGAGGATGCCGAGATGGTACTTCTCGGCAATGGGTAGTACTTCACGTTCGACGCCACGATCGAGTAGCGAATATGGCGGCTGCTCGGTCACGAAGCGGCCGAGGCCACGTCGCTCAGAGATCCACTGATCCTCGACCATTCTTGCGGCAGGGAACGTCGACGATCCAAAGGCTCGAATTTTACCTTGGCGTTGGAGGTCGGTTAAGGCAGCAAGCGTCTCGTCGTCATCGGTGTCGGCATCTGGACGATGAACCTGATAGAGATCGATCCAGTCGGTCTGTAACCTCCGAAGACTCTGTTCAACCTCCTGGATGATCCAACGGCGTGAGTTGCCCCGCTTGTTTGGGTCACCGCCGGGCGTTCCCATGGCCACGTCCATCGGTCCATGAAATTTCGTCGCCAGGATCACCTCGTCGCGGCGTCCTTTCAGGGCCTTGCCAACGATCACCTCAGACTCTCCCTGCGAGTAGACATCAGCAGTGTCGATAAAGTTCACACCCGCATCTAGGGCGCGGTGGATGATCTGGGTCGCGGCCTCGTGATCGGGTTCTCCCCATGCACCAAACATCATCGCTCCGAGACAGAGTTCACTGACGTACATCCCGGTATGGCCAAGGTTACGATACTTCATGCCTCCATGCTATCCCTGTTGGGAGATCAGCGTCCTGGCGGGATCTGGGCCCCAAACGTGGGATCCTCTAGTGTCTAGGCCCAATCACGCACGTGCGAGGCGTAAAACCCCTACTGATGGTGACATATTGCCTGCTATGAGCGATCGTCTCCAATCGCTCCTGGGTCAGAAGGCATGATCATAGTGTCCTCAGACACGCCCAGACTCCTGCAAGGCAACCACACTGCGATCGCAGGCCCCTGCATTCCACACACCCCTAAGACGCATGCGAGATGCACAAGGGTTGCCATGCCAGTCGCTTCATCGGGAGCAGTGCAATGGCCATGTTGGCCTTTAGGATGTAACAACATGCCCAACATCGCCCAGCTCATGCGCAAAATCGATGGCCTCCAACAACGCATTCGACCACTTGCCTTCGCCTTTGCTGTTCTTCGCAAATACGGACAGGACTCCGCCTCCAACTGGGCACTCCTCATCGCCTACTATGGATTTGCCTCCCTTTTCCCACTGCTGTTGGTTGCTGTTACCTTGACAGGGATCATCTTCGCCCACGATCCTGCGCTCTCGCATCAGATCTCGAACACTGTCTTTGCGCAGATACCCGTCATCGGTCCCGAACTACGCTCCAAGGCAGGTGTCCACGCGCTCGACGCCCACAGTCCGATCGCACTTGTCGTCGGCGTCGTCGGAACTCTTTGGGGTTCCCAAGGCATTGCATCCTCGGCACAAGAAGCGATGGCAACCGTCTGGAACGTTCCGATGACCGATCGGCCTGGATTTCTCCCACGCACAGGACGGAACTTTGGCATCCTCGCCATTTTGGGCGTCAACGTAGTTGTCACCTCCTCGATCGCCACCTTTACCGCCACGCTCGCAGGACATGAGATCAGTAAAGTACTGTTGATCATCGGCACTATCGCAATCAACCTCGGGCTCTACATCGCGGGGTTTCGCCTCTTAGCACCGAAGACGATCCCCACAAAAGACCTCTTGCCCGGCGCGTTGATCGCAGGAGTCGCCTGGAGTGCACTCCAACAACTCGGTGGCTTCCTCGTCGGACATGAACTCGCCCACGCTTCGGCAACGTATGGTGTCTTTGGGCTCGTCCTTGGCCTCATCACATGGCTTGGCCTCACCGCCACTCTCACACTCTACGCAGCCGAGGTGAATGTCGTTCACGTCAGAAAACTCTGGCCCCGCAGCCTTGTCCAGCCGCCGCTCACTGCAGCAGACAAAGCAGCACTCACTGCGCTCGTGGAGCAGCAACGTTACCGCCAAGAGCAGGAGATCACGGTCGCCTTTGGCACCCCTTCGGACTCGAGTGCCAAAGACGCCGAGTCAGCACGCCGCGAGGCGTGAGTCTCACGTCGTTGGCAGCGATCCGCTTAACCTCTTCAGGAATCGCTGACGCAGACGAAACTGGCGGTATTCACAAACTGCCTTGGACCAATTGGTCATGACCCAAAGAAGGCTCGGAAGGCTCGCGCAAGACCAGGAGCGTCCAGCCCGTGCGCCGCGTCGTGCTCTTGGCGCGTACCATAACGATGTAGATCGGCTTCACCAACTCCGAGAGCCCCGAGTCGGTGTGGCACATCACTGAACACCTTGGCGACCACCGCCGACGAGGTTCCTGCCAAGCACGGTTCGACAATCATCACTGTCGGCATCGGGCCGGCTACTGCTCGCAGGGTATTGCCATCAAATGGTCGAATCGTTGTGGCATAGACCACGGTGAGATCCATGCCACGAGAGGCATCGAGTACCGCATCCAGCATCGGGCCCACCGCGATCACCACGCCACGGGTGCCCGAACGGGCCACGACCATCGTTGTGCCCACGTTCCGCAGAGGACTCTGATTTACCGCGACACTGAGACGTAGGTAACTCACCGTCTGCGAGCGAAGGGCCAGCCGCAACAACGATGCGACCTCGTCAGGATGACCCGGAATGAATACCTCACAGGGCCCAAGCCCATCGAGCAGGGTCACATCTTCTGGACACTGATGCGTTCGGCCATAACCTGGCTCATCATAGGATGCTCCAATCGAGACGAGAATTGCTCTTAGTCCCTGGTGAAATAGGTCGTCCTTGATCATCTCAAGTGGTCGTTCGATGAGGAATGGCGCGTAGGTGTGGACTAAAGGATGCAGACCCACCAGATTGAGTCCGGCGGCGACACCGATGGCGGCTTGTTCCCGAATACCGACATTGAGAAGACGCCCAGGGTACTGTTGCTTGACGTTTGCCAGCGCCGCAGCGGAGATGTCGGCCAACACCACGACTCCACTCGGATCAGCAGCCATCCACTCCTCAACGGCGGCAAAGAAGGCTTCGCGCATGGTCTGATTCTCTCCCATCGTCATGGCTGGCGAAGCTCATCAGGGCTGCTTTGATGTACCCCTCCAGGAGCCAGCTCACACACCACTACCCTTGGTACTCCCTTATGCAACGGAGGGTCACCGTTCAGGGCATTCGACAGTTGCTGATGGTCGCGTCCATCGACCGTCACACCCCTCCAACCCTCGACCTCAAATCGGCTCGCGATTCCACCGGGCCATCCATGGGTTGAACTCTCGTTGTCGATCACCACCGCCGTCAAGCTATCCAAACGGAGACGACCGGCCAAGGCAATCGCTTCATGCACGGAACCTTCGTCCAGCTCACCGTCGCCCAGTAGACAAAAGACCCGCGGCGACGCAATGCCACTCACTCGCAATCCATACGCGACACCGACGGCGATCGCAAGCCCATGCCCCAACGAGCCACTTGAGACCTCGACGGCTCCGATGCGCAGACGATCTGGATGCCAGCCAAACGGAGAGTCATACCGACCATAGGAGGTCAACTCATCGACGTCCACCATGCCTTTGGCCGCTAAGACTGCATAGAGGGCCATTGGGCCATGTCCCTTGGAGACCACCAATCGATCCCGCATCGGGTCCTCGAGCGATGCTGGGTTCACGCGCAACACCGAGTCATAGAGTACCCACAACACATCAAGTGTCGAATGGGCACTTACCTCGTGCTTCTCATCACCGGTCATACGACGGATCAGGTCAGTTAAATCGCCATATCCATAGCTAGGGGTTATCTTCGGCACATCATCACTCATGGGGACTACACTACAATCTCAAGTTAACTTGAGGTCAAGTCAAGAGAGGAAAAATATACCAACATGTCCCCTAATCAGGAACTCCTGCCGATTGGAATAGTCGCCCAGCGCTGTGGCGTCTCGGTGGCGACGCTGCGATTTTACGAGGAGCGCGCACTCATCGCCTCAATCCGGCAAGATGGGCACAAACGCATGTACCCTCGATCGATGATCCGTCGAATAGCTTTCATCAAAGTCGCCCAACGAGTAGGGCTCTCACTCGACGAGATCACCGAAGCGCTCGCATTGCTCCCTCACAACCGGACTCCAACAGCAAAAGATTGGCGTCAACTATCGGTTAGTTGGCGATCCCGCATCGACGAACAGATCAAGACCCTGCAAGGACTGCGCGATGACCTTGACTCCTGCATCGGTTGCGGATGCCTTTCACTGGCAACGTGCTCGCTCTACAACGCTGGTGATCGAGCTGCAAAGCTCGGAACCGGCGCGAGGTACCTTCTCGGTGACAAACCTTCACCAAAGGGGTAATACCGCCTACCCACAAGGCGATACCCTCCAACACCGCGGTGTTGGAGGGTATCTTCAATGAGGAGCAACAGTGACACAACCGAGTGAGAGCGGCGTTTCCTTCGCACCCTATTTGCGCCTGATACAGCAATGTCTTAGACGGAAACCTCGAGTTGGCTCACCGTGAGCGTCTTCACCTGACCAGCGACGATCGTGACCCTCCCCAGCTGCTCCTGGCCCTCGATGTCAAGTGCATAGGTCCCCGGCTCCAGGCTTGCAAAGACCGCAGCAACCTGAATCCTTCCAGGAAGGACGCGATCGAGGAACCATACGTGCTTGTGGAAACCTCCGACACCGCGGACAAAACACTCCTTACCAACGTGGACGTCCTCACCCATAACGATGAGGGCACCTACCGTCTCATCGATATCGACCGCCACTGAACCCGTCATGGCCGGAAGGTGCTCCTTGGGCAGCGTACGCTGCCCAAGGAGGTTCAGGGGAGGAAGTGACTGATCGGTCACGGGTTGACCAAACTCGGCGTGGGTGTTGTCGAGGGATTTGAGAATCCATCCCATGGGATCCCCAAGTAGGGGAAGCTCGACAGGTAGGTCTCGCCAATAGGACCTAGCTGGCTGGGCGAAGTCTTATTGGGGTTGATGACGTCATAGATCGCACCCGCTGCAGTGTCTGGCTTGTAGCTCTTATCCACGAGAGGAATCGTCAAACCAGCAATCGCACGAAGCTCAATGGAGACGACATCATCGAAGACCCTGCGTCCATTGGGATATCCGGCAAGATCGCCACCAAGGACCCCGAGGATCGATGGGGAACTCGATGGAGGTATCGCCACATTCAGCCGTAGCATGTCGGCGTACCATGGGCCGGTGTAGGTGTTCAGACCATCCACAATACCGGTTGGGATACCAGTCAAGAGGATTGCGACGAGGTCAGCTCTGGCCGCAGTGTACTTGGCCAGGTCAGGGAAGACCCCTGGATAGAGGACCGGCAACAACGACCCGAGTTCGGGATGCTGCACGTAGGAGAGGAACTCCTTATCGGCAAAGGGTGGCAAGGTATTCCAAAGATCCTTCTTGCCGATTGGAACGATGACCTCATTGAAGAGCGGGTTGCCCAGCCTCGATACCTGAACGAAGGGACCAACATCCGAGTTTTGTCCCGAGAAGGCCTGATCAAAGACGCGCACCTTCTGCCGGTTTGCCGACGTCCAAATGCCAAGCACCGCCGCTGGATCGGTGACCGAGGTCGGCATCGACCCATTGCTCGTCAGGAGCGTGATCGGCACCTGAATGGCAATAGAGGCGACGTTAAGTCCCGCCGTCGCGTTGACTCCTGCGGAGGCCGGTCCCGGAATGAGTTGATCGGGGGAGAACGGGCGAAGGTCACCGAGGTCGAAGATGGATCCCAAATCGACATAGAAGCCCTCAGCACGCTGACCAGCAAAGATCTTCTCTCCGTCGCTGGTGGTTACCACTGCAGCGTCGGCGAGCGGCGTATAGTGAGGAATCGAACGAGGGCCAACGTTGGACGGTGGGCATGGCGCATTACTCGCGAGCTCATGGTACCCGTCTTTATCGATACGTGTCACCGTATAGAACTGACGACGATTCCAGTTCGGCGAATCTAGCGAGGTGATCTGGCCGGTGTTATACAAAAAGGTATTCGGGTCATTCAACACGGTGTGGAACTGGAACTGATAAGTGATATTTGACAACGGCTCACCGTTGTTCGCGATGTGGATCTCGTACAACACATCATCACCGAACTCATAGAAGTTCGGTCCTCCAGCAGGCAGCTGCAGTGGTAGGTAATTGGCAATAATCGTAACGGTATCTGGATTATCAGGGGAACGAAATGCGTAGAGATCCGTCGAGTCTGCGACGGGATCCTTTGATATAGCAGGTGCTTCTCGGTGTGACGACACGGCAATTTCCTTTCAGGGAACGATATCTTGGTGTTTTTGTTGGCGCGGTATTACTTGGTAGTGCGAATCGCAGAGGCGAGTTGGGCAACGAGGCGGTGATCCTTGATACGAACCTCTTGGGTCCCAAACATCACCGACAACTCGCCAGTGGCAGGGTTCGCGACGTGAACCACCAACGACTGGAGAGCGCTCGACTCCTCGGGAGTGAGTTGAGAATATGCTTGCTTCCTGGAATCGACGAGCCGTGCTGCACCACCTGGAACAACGGCAACTGCTCCGGCCGCCGCCACGGTGGCAGAGGATCGGATCAGAAAGGAACGACGACTAACTTCGGTCATATGGCCTCCATTCACTAAGCAGCGAATGCTGCTGATGTGTTTGGTTCGTCACCCCTGACGGCTTTGGATGTCATCGATAGAAAATGTTTGACTACTTTTTGCGGGTGAACCAGCCATGTACCGCCCCATAGGACCTCTTGATCGTCAGCGATCAGCCGCCGTTGGCCGACAAGCAAGTTACCCAAGAACCATTCGGCGCCCCTCGATAGCAGCCATTGCTCTCAAATGATCGTGTCAACAAGAGCTCCCCTGCCGTCCCTATCAGATCACCTTTGTCCTCACAAATTCGCCAAAATCACGGACTTGATCGGCACGAAAAGCCTCCATGAATGCCTCTGAATGCGTAATCACCATGATGGTGGCGCCCACAAAGTGCTCGTTGAGTATTTCGGCTACGATCTGCTCGTTTTCGGCATCGAGTCCCGCTGTGGGTTCGTCAAGCACCAAGTTCTTGGGGTTCAGGACCAGTAAGCGCGCCAAGGCAAGTCGCTGCTTTTCTCCTTGGGAAACCGTCCTGTTTTCGGACCCCATGATCGTCGCCAGTCCATCGGATAACTCCGCGAACCATGGGCCAAGACCAACACGGCGAAGGGCATCGATCAATGCAGCATCAGAGGCGGTCGCGCGCGCCAGCCGCAGGTTGGCGGCGAGTGAGGCACCAAAGAGGTAGGGTTCCGAGGAGAGATAGGCGACCGACGCAGCGATGGCCTCCTCGCTGAGTTCCGCTGTTGAGATGCCGCCGATACGCATCACCCCAGACGTCGGTATCCATGCTCCAAGCACCATGGCAGCCAACGTGGATTTACCAGATCCCGTCGGTCCAACCACCAACAGCCGCTCGCCCGCCTCAAGATGAAGCTCAAAGGAGTGCAAGATCTCGCGATCAGCGTCCGGATAGTGGAATGAGACATCTTCACTGTCGATCGCTAACGCACCAGAAGGGAGAGTGGTCTGCGAGCATTGCGAACAGTCGCGGCCTTGGAGGGCGAGCGTCCTCTCAAGCCGTGCCACCGCAGGCGTGCCAGCACCCGCCGTCGCTGCCTCGAGGCCGACCGCGGTCAATCCCTCCACGATGGCGAGGATCAGAAAAGGAATGACAGCGAGTTCGACCGCCCCGAGCCGGTGTGCACTCATCAGATCAGCGCCGATCCACAGCGTGGCAGAGAGGGCCACCGCCTCGATCACTCCGTTGGCGACACCAAGCCAGGTCTGGATGCCCGCCTGGCGCCGCTGTGGACGGAGCAGCTGGACCGTTTTGCGCTTAAGTTGATCGAGGAGAGGGTCTCCACTGCCCAGGAAGTAGCGTGACTGAAAAGTAGCCGCGGTTGCTAATGAGGTGTCGTAGGCCTGTGCACGCAAGATGCTCGTACTCTGCGCTCCTGAGCGAGCGAGACGATAGGCCCCAAAGGGGACCACAAGACCGATCAGGAGCAAGCTCGGCAAGAGTACCACCACAAAATCGGGCGCTACCATACCCGCGATGATCAACGTCACCAGCGAAGCGAGACCGACACCCGTGGCAGGCCCGACCAGCCGTGCGGCAAGATTCTCAAGTTGCGTCATATCACCGTTTAACGAGGCGAGGATCTCGCCAAAGACCCCTGGCCGCACCCGATAGGGAACCACCGCCGCCAGACGATCAAAGAGTAGGGTACGGATCTTCGCTGCCAGATCGAGGGTGAGTGAGTGACCCCACATGCGCTCGCCATACTGGCTCGCCCCACGGGCCAGCGCGAAGAAACGAACCGACCCGATCACCACTCCGAGCGTCAAGATACCAGGCTTGAGCGCCGCCTTCGAGATCAGATACGCCGAGAGGCCAAAGAGCACCGCGGGTGAGAGGTAGGCCATGAAACCAGTCCCGAGGTAACCCCACACCTCCCATCGACGGGTCCGAAGGCGTTCGCGCGCCAGCGCACCCAGCGTCATGGCCGAACTCCGATCTCGATCACCTGACTGGCTCGAGCCTCTACTCGATCCGAGTGCGAGGCGACAAAGAGCACCTTGGCGCCGCCGATCTGAGCCAGCGCATCCAACAACTGTCGCTCCATCGCCGCATTGAGATGGGCAGTGGGTTCATCGAGTAGCAGGAACGGACGCTCCATCAGTACGACGCGGGCCACACCGAGGCGTTGACGCTCACCCGCGCTGAGGTTCGAGCCATCTACCACGACATGTTGAGACAGCCTCTCAACAAAACCGTTCGCACCAACGAGTGTCAAGACTTTCTCCACCTCAGCCTCACTGGCGTTCGGATGGAGGAGTGTGACGTTGTCATAGATACTTCCCTCAACAAAACCGGGATGAGCAGGGAGAAAACCTACCTCACCAGAGGGAAGCGCCCCGGCCAAATCACCCGATCCAACGCGCACCAAACCTAGGGTAGGCAAGAATCCCGCCAGCCCTTCAAGCCAGGAGGTCTTGCCAACGCCACTTTGGCCACGTAACACAATGAGTTCCCCGCTTGCCGCGACAAGATCGATACTTGCCGACTGCTTGCCATTGGGCATGATCACCCCAAAGTCGTTGAGCGCCAGAGATAGCGAGTCCGGTGCGAGACTGCGCGTATGCTCGTTCTCCCCGCCACGCTTCACGCGAACGGGAACCACCTCAGTGGTCGGCTCTCGCGTATCAGGCAACAGCGCGAGCGCCTCCACCCGTCGCACCAGCGCAGCGGCGTCCTGGGTCGCATGGAACTGCAGCGCTGCTGCTCGCACAGGCCGAAAGATCTCGGGAACGATAAAGAGTACCGCTGCTCCGGTGGCGAGTGACATCGATGCGTCGTTGAGACGGATGCCGATGGAGACTGCCACAAGGGCCACAATGATGGCGACGAGCGTATCAAGGCTCACCCCGGAGATGAAGGCGACGCTCAACACCCCAAGGGTGCGCTTGCGCAACTCCTGGGCGGCTCTGGCAATCGAGGCCTCCTGCAGATGCGCCTTGTTAAAGGACTTGAGGGTCACCATGCCGCTCAGCATGTCGAGGTAGAGCGCGTTCAACCGAACCGTCGCGCCGAGCTGACGATCGGCGCGATCCTTCGTGCTCTTACCGACCACGATCATGATCACCGGCAGCACCACGAGTCCACCGACGACTTCAAGAAACGCCATCGGAGACTCGACCAAGGTAAAGAGGATCAGTGCTGGAGTGACGATCGCCGCACCGATCACCTCGGGAAGAAAACGTGATGCATAGGGCACAAGGGTGGCGACACCATCGGTCAGGAGATAACCCAACTCCGTCCCAGGTATCGGTGCAGCGCTACTCTTTGTGATGAGCTGAGAGATCGTTCGCTGGGCATAATCGACTCCGAGAAGGACCGCAAGGTAGTCAACGAGTCGCAACATCGCCAGTCGAATGCCAAAGGCAACGCCGAAGAGGACTGCCAAGCGTGGGATGACCCCATATCGGTGCAGCATGACCGCATCCTCGAGCATCCGACCAATGAGCAGCGCGGCCGCCACCAACGATACCAGCGCGACGACTTGGACCACCACGATGAGGATCGCAAGCGCCCGACTCCGTCGGCTCGCCAACGCGCCCCGTAGCAAGGACGGGGCACGACGAACGCTTGGCTGACTGACGAACACGGTTGCCTCTCCGGCCCTAGCTCAGGACTCGACGGCGGAAGGAGTCTTTGGCAGCGTGAGACGCTTGCGGAAGATCCAGTAGGTCCAACCTTGATAGAGCAGGACGAAAGGAGTAAAGATCACCGCCACAATCGTCATGATGTTCAAGGTATAGCGCTGCGAAGCGGCCGTGGCGATGCTCAGCGAATCAGAGAACGCCGTCGATGACGTGATCACATTGGGGTAGAGCGTCATAAAAATGGTGATGGTGAGTGCGAGAATTGCGACCCCCGTGAAGACAAATGCCCATCCGTTCAGATGTTCACGCACGAGCCAGGAGACGGCGGCGACCAGGAGGAACGCCGTCACTGGGATGAAGCCTGGCACGGCACCGCTGTTACCATGCGCCCGCGCAACAAAGTAGGTCCATGCAAGGAACGCCAACAGGATGACGGTTGCAGCTGGGGCGATCCGACGGGCCGCCATCGTCGCCTTATCGTGCAACTCACCGGTAGTCTTCAGGCTCAGGAAGGTTGCCCCGTGGAGCACGAAGAGTGCCACCATCGTAAGGCCACCCAACAACGCATACGGCTGGAGGAGCCCCAAGAACGTACCGGTGTACTGATGCTGGGCATTGAGCGGAATCCCCTTCAAAAGGTCCGCAAACGCCACTCCCCAGATCAACGAGGGGATCAGCGAGCCGAGAAAGTTGACCCGGTCCCAGTTGGCTCGCCACCGCGTGCTGGTGCGCAAACCACGAAACTCAAAGGACATCCCTCGGACGATCAACATGACCAGTACGACAAAGAGTGCCAGATAGAACGCCGAGAACATCGTCGAGTACCACAGGGGAAAGGCGGCAAAGGTCGCGCCACCAGCCACGATCAGCCAGACCTCGTTCCCGTCCCAAATCGGGCCGATCGCGTTGAGCATGCCCCTTCGTTCCAGGTCCCCATTGGTGATGAAGGGAAGCAGCATCCCTACACCAAAATCGAATCCCTCGAGAAAGAAGTAGCCTGCCCAGAGGAAACCGATCAAGACAAACCAAATCAATTGCAGTCCAGTTACGTGCATAATCGTCAATCCCTCCTAATAAACCAGTGCATCGTGTTCGGCATCCGCATCGTCCTCAGGAGGAAGCACCTCGCCGTTCATCATCGCGAGCTCCTTGCGTGAGTAGTGATACATCATGGCGAAATCGATCACTCCCAGCACCGCATAGAGCGCGATGAAGCCAAAGAAGGTGAATCCAACGTCCCATGCGGAGATGTCACGGGAGACTCCCTGAGCAGTCCGCAGCACTCCATAGACGATCCAGGGCTGACGACCGGTCTCGGTGAAGATCCATCCCGTCGTATTGGCGATAAACGGCAAGGGAATGGCGTAGATCGCCACCCTGCGAAACCACTTGGAGTCGTCGAGCTTCTTGCGACGCAGAAGCCACATGCCCCAGAGGGCGATCGCGATGATCACCGCACCGAGACCCGCCATGATGCGGAAGTTCCAATACTCCAACCAAACGGGCGGCACATAGTTACCCGGTCCGTACTTCTTGACATACTCCTTTTGGAGCTGGTTAATGCCTTGAACCTTGCCGTTCCAGGAGTTCGTGGCCAGCAGTGAGAGCACATGGGGAAGATCGACCTGAAAGATCACCTTGTCGTGGAGATTGCCGATGGTGATGAGTGACTCAGGCGCCCCTCGCTGGGTGTTATAGAGTGCCTCTCCGGCCGCCATCTTCATCGGCTGGTCCTTGACCATCACCGTTCCCTGCGCTGATCCATCGAGGGCCATCCCAAGCGATGCAACGAAGAAGACGATGAGCGCGACACGGATACCAAGAGAGAAGATCGCCCGCGATCCCTCCCGCTTCATCTGATAGAAGGCAACACCGAGGGCAACCGCGGAACCCGTGATGAGCGAGGCGAGGAGCACATGGAAGAGGGTCGTGATAAACAACTCGTTAGTCAGAATCGCGAAGAAGTTCGTCATCACGGCCTGGTGGGTCGCATGATCGATCTTGTAACCAACAGGGTCCTGCATCCAGGTATTGGCAACGAGAATGAACGAGGCAGAGAGCGAGCTACCAAGCACGACCATCCAGATGGAGAGCATGTGGATCCTCGGCGACACCTTGCCTTTGCCAAAGATCCAGATTCCGAGGAACGTTGATTCCATGAAGAAGGCGAGGAGGCCCTCGATCGCGAGGGGTGGCCCAAAGATATTGCCCACAAAGGCTGAGTACTGGGCCCAGTTCATGCCGAACTGAAACTCCTGCACGATGCCGGTCACGATTCCGATGGCAAAGTTAATCAGGAAGAGCTTCCCAAAGAAGCGCACGAGGTGCTCATAGCGTTCGTCATGGGTCTTGTACACCGCCGTCTGAAAAATGGCGACAATAACCGCCAGGCCAATCGTTACGGGCACGAAGAAAAAGTGAAAGATAATCGTCGTAGCGAATTGCCATCGCGACAATGTAAGGGTAACTGTACCCAGCAAAGGCTCCATGGGATAACTCCATTCATTTCCTACAAGACAGCCTAAGAGAGCTGAGGCATACCTAACTTAGGGTCATAAGTCACATTTTCTTCTCAGAAAACTCCAACCGCACCGATGTGCTGGGGGCTTTACTCAGCTTTCACTGCGTTCGTTGCACGTAACTGACGGTGCCACCCTCAAAGTACACGCGACCTGCCGGATAGATCCAGACCACCTCAGGATAGCCGTCATAGCTAGCGGTCGTCGTCGAGGTTGGCGGTCCCCACAGCTGGGTCACCTCGGCCTCGGTATCACCATCGTTGAGATAGGGATAGGACTGTTGGGAGCCACTCCCGGAGTTCGGCGGGGCTGAAGAGGCTGGAGTCGGGGAGGTTGGAACGGGAGTCGGCGACGCCCCTCCAGACGCAGACCAAACGGCAGCTTCGTTCCATAGCGCATCAAACCATGCCAGAGCCTGCGCTCGCACGGTGGGATTTGACGTGACCATACCAACTTCGCGATTGTCGTCAAAGGAGACGACTGAGAAGTTCTCGGAGCCCACGAAAGTGACGTGAGGAGTCACGATGAGCTTGGCATGCACATAGGGGCTGGCCAGCGTTCGCACCTGTACGCCGGATCGGACGAGTTCGTTCGCATAGCCCGTCGCTTCCCAGGACGGATCCGCTGGTATCAGCACGCGAGCCGCTGACCCATGGGCGACAAGCGCCTGGTAGCACGAAGGGGCATCGCCGAGCTCTTCAGCCATGACGGCAACCGGTCCAGTCTGACCAAGCAACCCGGCGATCGTGGAGCCCGACCCGGGGGAGAGTACGAGCGCCGATCGTGGTGTTGCCCCGGCAGCTGTTCCGTTCCAGTCTGCGTGAAAAACGGTGACGAGCGCGGCGATCGTACTTGGATTCGAGGTCACAAAGGCATCCTCAGCATTCGCGCCATCAAAAGCGCTCTGGGTCGCATTTGGGGAACCGAACAGAGCCACCTGATCTGGCTGACCAGGATCGACGATCAGGTACTTCGCGTGATCGAAGGCATACTGTCCTTCGAAACGTGCTGGAGCCATCTTGAGGTGCACTCCACTTCCTGCAAGTCCAGTGACCGCGACGGAGGGAGCGGAGGCGTCATCATAGGGATGCCCATCAACAATGACGTCGACCTGAACTCCTCGAGCAGCTGCGCTCCGAAGGGCCGAGAGGAACTGGTAGTCGGTAAGGAGATACTCGTTCACATCGATGACAGAACGCGCATGATTCATCGCGTTCAACCAAGGTCCAATGCCTGCCTGGGGTTCAGTGATCAAAGTCAACGTACCTTCGGAAGCTTGACCCACCGCGACTGGCGCGTTGTGCCCACTGGGACTGGTCGGTCCCCGATCAACGGTGCCGGTATCCGTCGGAGCCCTACTGAGGGTCGGTTGCGAAGGCTTTGCCTGCGTTTTCTTGGTAGACACCGACAGGCCTGCATGATGATGCTTGACAGACTGACGAGGAGCCGCGTCCGTCGTCGCTTTGCAGCCCCCAAGCGACAGCACGCCAACTCCAAGACACAACACCAACGGAACCATGCGCCGACGGCCCATCATCTACTCCCATCCCGTTGATCGCCCTATCGTGGAGAATACCGCTTGCCTCGGACATCGCGAACGCCCGTGCCAATCTCCGAACCTTTTGCCAAGACTCTTCGTGCTGTGCTCGATATGGGACCCCACCAAGATACGTGCCTGCCACACCGGTCAGTCACCCCGCTACCGTCGATGACCAAGCAGACGATCGACCCTCCTATCGAGAACCCAGCCCCCCCAGGGCACGAACCACATCAGAAGATTTTTCTCCTATTTTCGGAATATTTCGGCCCCTTCTAGCACTACGCTAGTAGTAGAAAAAAATTCTAGCTAGTTCTGGAAAGGCAAGCATGCGATGGAACCAGACGACTTGACCAAGGCGGACGCGACTGCGCCGACCTCACCAGCTGGCCAGCCTCACAGCCTCCAGCCTGGAATCGTCTCGGTTTGGGGTCTGGTCAGCCAAAGCATCGCCGGTATGGCGCCGACCTGCGACGTCGTCGCCTTTATGACCGCTGGAGCCGCCTTTGCACTCGTGGCACTACCGCTCTCGTATCTCTTTGCCTTCATCCTGATGTTCATCGAGGTCAACACCCTCTATCACCTCTCCAAACATCGCGGCTCGGCCGGAGGTTACTACAGCTACGTCTCAGCAGGGCTTGGAGCGAAGCCAGCATTGGTGACCGCCATCATGGTCGTCTTCTACCAGCTGATCAGCGTCGCCGGTGTACCGATCTACGTCGCCGGTGTCTTCTTGCCAGGGATCGCCCGATCGTATTTTGGCATCAACCTTCCGGGCTGGTTCTGGATCCCAATGATGCTGGTCTTCATCGGGGTGCCCTGGCTGCTCTCCGTACTTGGCATCCGGCCAACCGTCAAGACGATGCTCCTCACCAGCTCACTCGAGATCGTCTTTCTCATCGTCTCGTCCATTATCATCATAGCCCGCTCTCATGTCGCAGCTCCCTTGCATCCCTTTACCTTCGCCACCGTTGGTGTCAAAGGAGTCGCTCTCGGCATGATCTTTGCCATCACCAGCTTCATCGGGGTCGGTAGCCACGCTCCACTTGGCGAAGAGGCCAAGGGAGTTCGTACCCAGCAAGGAAGGTTGATCGGTAAGGCCGCAATCCTCTCCCTTACTCTGGTGGGAGTAGCACTCACCATCTCTGCCTATGCACTCACCGTCGGCTGGGGACAGGCACGAATGGCACTGTTCTCAAAGGCTGCCGCCCCAGGCGTGCAGGTATTCCTCCACTATCTCGGGCCCATTGGTGCCGTGGCACTTGTCGTCCTCGCGATCAACAGCGCGCTCATGGACGATCTCGCCCTCATGACCAGCACCGCCAGGGTCCTCTACGCCGTGAGCCGCGACAAGCTTCTCCAGACGAGCTTTGCCACCGTCAACGGCAAACGTGCGCCAGCGGCCAGTGTCACCTTCGTAGGCGCCACAGCGATCCTGGTGGGATTGGTCTTTGGGCTCTGGCTTGGGCCAGCTCAGGCCTTTGATGTCCTCACCACTGCAGTCTTATTTGGCCTCGTGACCGCCCACACGCTCATGAACCTCTCGTTGATGCGCATCTCCTACCGAGAACGACGCGTCACCCAGTTGGCTTTTCACTTCGTGCTCCCTATTATCGCAATGGGTCTGTTTTGGATGGTACTCTACGAGACCGTTGTCCCGTTGGTCTTCCCACTCGCCTGGGCAGCCATCTTCTGGCTCGTGATCCTGATCGGTGCGATCATCTGGACCTACATCAAGATCGGCGGCGATCGTAGTCTCACCCGGCAGGCCGGCCATCAACTCGGTCTGGCTCATGAGGAGCACCCTCTCGACACCGTTGACAGCCTTGGTCTCTGGCGGGAGACCTGATGTTGCGCTCGGGGGCTGGGCTCTCCACGCTTGGCAAAGGTGCGGTACTGACCATCGCGAAGTGCCGTCTCTTAGCGATCACGATCTTCGCGACCCAACCGATCCTGATCGACTGCGAGGTACATCGAAGCGGCGACACTGCCTGTCTTCTCCAGCGGCGGTCTCGTCTGCGTCGTGCATGGGACAACGAGCTCGACCATTTGCTCCAGGCCACCGATGTGCCCCAACCGATCATGGCGAGCATCTTCGAACAACTCGCAAACTCACCCGATCCGAATAGTCGGCTCATCCCAGCGCAAAACCCAGACTGCCCTCCTGACATCGCTTTAGCGTTAGCCCAGGATTGGTGGTGGGAGGTACGCGCCGGTATCGCCGCAAATCCGTGCTGCCCCGTCGGGGTTCAACAGACACTCGTCGCCGATGAGAACCCATGGGTCAGGCGGGCGCTGGCTGAAAACCTCCAAGCCGAACCGGGCTTCATCGGCGTGATGGCCACCGATCCCGACTTCGGGGTGCGTGATGCTGTGGCTGAGCATCCCCATTGTCCAGTGGATGCTCAGATCAACCTCACCAAGGACGATCGATGGGAGATTCGCCGATCTATCGCCAAGCGCCAGGATGCTCCGGTAGCAGCGCTTACCATTCTCGCCAATGATCCCGAGCCGTGGGTACGCTTCTTTGTCGCCGCGAACCCACGCACCCCAGATCACCTACGAGCGGTACTCTTGGACGACCCAGATACAAAGGTTCGATCGATGGCACGACACGCTCATACCGCCACCGCTCGTTTGGCCAACTCACTCGCGTTCGGCCTCAACCAAGTCTCCCCTCAGACCAAGAGAGCGGATCAACCCTAGCGGTGCCCGTCACCAAACACCGAGACAGATACCGAGGTTGTCTCCAGGGTTGGACGCAGCGTTGGGTGCGAATGGGCTTCAAGACCGTTATCGGACCAGTGGGGGCTCTTGGGGAGACATCGCTGCCCTAGGACGGCATGTTTGTTCGGTGTGCCTTCTGTAGAAGCTGACGAATCATACAAGACCAGAGGTATGTCAACGTCCTTGACAATGACCTTGCCACGGACGGAGCAATCGAAAACGTGGTGCGCCAGCCAGCGTCTACGCTCCTCGATGACCGATGATAGGCGCCACGGAACACGAAGTCCGCTACTCTGGGCCAACAGACGACCAAGGAACGCACCGATTGACAACTCATCACGTCTCTCTCCAACACGAGTGGCTCATGCTGCTTGAGGACAGCGATAACCTAGATGTGGGCCACCGCCCAGAACAGCTCGGCCGCCACGAGTACACACACAACAGACAGAACCACGAGCTGCTTGCGCGACATGGACCGATCATTATCCAGAGCCCGGCGTAGGCGGAGATATCTCTTCCAGCTTGTATGTTCATCCAACCACGGAATCCGCGCAGCTAGTGAAACAAAAAACGTGAACAGGACCACGATGTCGACACCGATGTCCAACCACAACACTTGATGGGGCTTCATCTGTCGTTTACTCCTCTTGGGGTGCGCCAGTAGCGACACC
This sequence comes from Ferrimicrobium sp., assembly GCF_027364955.1. Classification (NCBI taxonomy): domain Bacteria; kingdom Bacillati; phylum Actinomycetota; class Acidimicrobiia; order Acidimicrobiales; family Acidimicrobiaceae; genus Ferrimicrobium; species Ferrimicrobium sp. Next base: position 945 of record NZ_DAHXOI010000024.1, on the reverse strand, counting down.
TAACCCAAAAAGTGCAGCCGCCGAACGACGAGGCCATACAAAGCCACACGGCAGCACCTCCAATGCGCAAGTCACCGCACCAACGATTGGGTCCGCGATACCCCCAGGTGTGGGACCCATCCAAGGCAACGAGAACCGTCAACGCACCGCTACGGAACAAAAGCACTTCAACCAAGCCATTGACATGGCAAGCATGCATAGATCGTTGCAATCCATCAACGCCATCTGGCTTCAGGCCGTCCCCGCCTAGCGGCCACACCCTCCGGTGGTAGCGATCGGCTGCACCACGATGTCGACAGTATCGACAGAGGACGCCACCGCAGCCAACCGCATCCCGGTCCCCAAGCGAGCGGGTCCGGCGCTGACGGCTACGATCACTCCCTAGCCAAGCCCTGTTCCATGCCCTCACATGGCCCCCATGACCGCCATCACTGTGATCCGTGTTGTCGTCTGGCACACCTACGAATCTACCACATCATGGCGACGAATACACGGCATGTTCAGGTGTTCTCGAACGTTGTTCATCAATCAGGGGGTTTGGCGCATTTCGCCTGAGCATGCACTCCAGAGATGATTAGCACATTCGATGCGTGGGCGCTCGTGGCACGAATCCTGGACTCAAAAGTTTGCGGCCGAGGATCTCCATAGCTCAAAGCGAGCTGTGGTGCTCTTCGCCCTCGCGGATCTACTTGCAGCCAGTGTTGCATTCGATGCGTGGGCAAAGCGCTAATGGGTTTGCGCATACTCCGTCCTCAACATAGGAAGGGCGCATAGACCAGCTTCGTTCCATCACGTTCGACTCTATCCCCCTATCCCGGGTACGAGGGGCCTTCTAGCTTTTGTCTGCCCACCCGAGAACAACTGGCTTAGGAGTCAAGCAATAATAACTTGAACAGTCACGGAGTCTGTGCTATCATGTGAGCATGGCCGACGCAGCATTGATAG
>NZ_DAHXOI010000023.1 GCF_027364955.1 Ferrimicrobium sp. | reverse complement strand
CGAATGGAACTACCGACTGAGACCGCGGAACCAGCAGCCTGCCCCATAACTGTTCAGGTTATTATTGCTTGCGTCCTTAATGCCGGTACAGCTGACCATCGCAGCGCCCAATCTTCGACGCCAGTCTTCGACGTTCGCCTTTGACCCCCAAGCAAACCCTAGGGAACGACCTCGTCTCTACGGACCAGGTCGATCGATCCGATGCGGAATTCCTTCGGAGGCGATCACACCATGACTAAGAAGAGACCGTCCTCGAAAGGACTCATAAACATGCAAACCCTGTAGGGATGGAGTCACCACGCCACTCTCCATCGCATCATGGGTACTGCTATCAGCTTCCATTCGGGCAACCACGGATCCGTGCATTCATACAAAGGATCAGCATCAAAGACGTCCAACGACCGGCAGACATTATAGAACCATCAAGCCAGGAAGGCCACGGAACTCCAGAACGGGAGCCCACCCCCTCCTATACGAGCCCACCTCAGAGACGAAAACGGCTGGGCTGGCTCAAGAGCAAAGCCACGCCGCTGGGGGGGCTCACTGGGAAACCCTCGCCCAGTATCAGGCTAGTGCCGACTCGACCCGACGAGCGGCATGAAAGGCGGTGTAGGTGCGGTAACCACCGTTGAGGTTGCGAGCCTGATAACCGAGTTCGCCAAGCAACATGGTGGCAACATGACCACGAAGCCCCACCGCACAATAGACGAGGAATGGACCATCGCCAAGATGATCGATGGTACCTCTCAGCTCATCAACCGGGGCAGAGACACTGCCCGGAACAGAACCAGATAGATGCTCTGCTGGGGTTCGTACATCGAGCAGGGTCCAGCCAGCTTCCACCAAGGATTGCACCTCGTCTGGTTCCACAACATCACAGTCGCCAAATCGGACATTTTCGGCAATATAGCCGAGCATGTTGACCGGATCCTTCGCAGATGAGAAGGGTGGAGCATAGGCGAGTTCGAGATTCGCAAGCTCCTCAACTGGCAGGCCCGCAGACATCGCCGTCGCCAACACATCAATACGCTTGTCGACCCCTCCTCCACCAACGGCCTGTGCACCAAGAATCATGCCGTTCTGGGGATCAAAGAGCAACTTCAGCGACATCGGTTCGGCGCCTGGGTAATAACTAGCGTGGTTCATTGGATGCGCACGCACCACTTGATATGGCCTCCCTGCCTCCCGGAGACGACGCTCATTCCAACCGGTGGTCGCAGCTACGGTCTCAAAGACCCGCACAACGGCGGTCCCGATCGATGGCACGTGACGAGCACTGAGCCCACAGATATGATCGGCAACTCTGCGCCCATGGCGATTGGCCACGTTGGCCAGCGCAATCAACGATGGCCCCTCACTGACACTGTCGAACTTCTCGACCGCATCGCCAACGGCATAGATATCTGGATCACTTGTCACGTTCGACTCGTCGACCACGATGCCGCCATGGGGTCCGATGGCAAGCCCAGCCAACTTCGCAAGTCTCACATCGGGTCGCACGCCAACCGACGCCACTACCAACTCACCCTCGACTTCGCGACCATCGCTGAGCGTGACGCCCCAAGCATGCACCTCTACAACCGAGGCACCGGTGATGACGGTGATGTGATGGCGGGTCAACTCCTCCTCCACCAGCACCGCCAGCTCAGGGTCAAGTGCCGGCAGCACCTGCGGAGCTGCCTCAACAACGGTAACGGCAATGCCATGACGCGAAAGATTTTCAGCGGTCTCCAGCCCAACGAAACCCGCGCCGACGACAACCGCTGTTCCTGGCGTCTTGGCGACATCGCCAACGATGCGCTGAGCATCCTCGACTGTGCGCAACACGCGCATCCGTTCGGCTCCTGGAATGTTCAACCGTATCGGCGACGCTCCTGGGCTGAGGATCAATTTATCGTACTCAAGAACCTCAGGATCACCTCCACCCGTTGACCGCACCCGAACCTGGTGACGTTCTCGGTCAATGCCAACCACTTCATTACCAACGCGTACATCGAGTCGAAATCGATCATGCAACCGCTCAGGTGTCTGCAGTAGCAGTTCCTCTTCCTCCTCGATCACAGCGCCAACAAAATATGGCAGTCCGCAGTTGGCATACGATACGTGACCCGAACGTTCGAGCACGGTAATCGAAGCATGTCCGTCAAGACGCCGTAACCGAGTCGCCGCTGACATACCGCCGGCCACGCCACCGATGACGATGACTTTTCGCGGTGAGGGCGTAGTTAAACTGGATTGCTGCAAGCGTTTTTCCATACCCCCTAGAGTATCTGACGCCCGATTGAGGGGGCGTCGCTTCCCACTAGACAAAGGACTTTAGTCCCTACCGATATACGATCTAATAATGGGTTCCATTTACCGAAAGGCGAACAGTGGTCGTAGCGGACACGACCAACACGTTCTGGATAGATGATGACCGGGTCACCATCTCTTCTTCGTTTTCGATGCGCTACGTCGCCGGGTCAAGAGAAACGCTACGAGCAGGTACGTCTCACTGCTAACAAGTTCCACCAAAACGGGACTTCGTTCAGGTAGCTTGCAGGACAAACAGGAAGGGAGTTCGCCAAATGGAGGCTAGAAAGCGCTCAAAAGCCGCAGCAAAGGCGGCTGGCAGGTCGTTAGAGAACGACCTCGTCGAGGTCTTTCGGCAACATGGCCTCTCCGCCCACCGCCTAGGACTGCAGGGATCGCACGACAAGGGAGATGTCAAGGTGGAGCTTGCGCCTGATCACGTCTTCGAGGCGAAGAACTGTCGTACCCTCGCGCTCACGCAGTGGTGGCGCGAAGCCTTGCGGGAGTGCGAGAATGCACAGGCTCACTACGCATGGGTCGTTCACAAACGCCATGGGGTAAGCGATCCATCCGAGCAATGGATCACGACGACCACCGGCCAAGTTGCAGATCTTCTCACCGAGGTCACTCGGCTCAGAAAGCATGTGCTGGAGCTACAACAGGATGGCTCAGATCGACAGCGGAGTCCCGACCCGGAGGTAATTGCCGATTAGCAGCGCCTTCCTCTAGGCCCGCGAGCCAGCATGGTGGCGCCATCCGAGAGCTTCATGATGCCACCGACCCGACAAGGGAGCGCATATATTGTGTTGCGATGTGCGCCTCGATCCGACTCGCACTCGTTATCCTCAGCGAAAAGCGAGGATTACACGACGGCATCACTACGCCTTAAGAGCAGTGCCGGATGCCACAACCTCTCACTCAGCCTCGTTAGTGCCACGTGCTACACCGCTACTCGCTTGGCACTGTTCTCGCTGAACCTCGCTCCTGGTTCGCCACCGAGGACAATGCCTGTCAGCGACTCTCCTCGTATCAGCGAGCCCGTCGCATCTCTCGAAGCATCAGCTAGCTGATCCGCCGCCAGCTTGCGTCACTATCCATGCCGGGAAGATTGGTCCTTGCCTACTACTCCACCACGACAAGACCGTATCACCGATCGGACTTCACCGTTTGGGGGGCTGCCTGCCTTCAGGGTCCGCAGAGCCGGTTCATCATGGATTTTCCCTCCATCGCGATGGTCTTGCCTTGTGAGGAGACAACTACGACATCGCACCGCGATGAAAGTTAGGTTGCCGTCCCAGCATTGAGTGGCTCATCACTGAGACTATGATCGGACTCTGGCACCGAAAGGTCAAGTACATGCGAACCGCTCAGGAACCACAGCATATCGCGACGCCATATCTCCTTATCGATCTCGATGTCGTCAAGACAAACGCCAAGGCTATGGCTGATACGCTTCACCATCGTGGCATCTCACTGCGCCCGCACGTCAAAACCCATAAATCCACCAGCCTTGGACGGCTACAGCGAGCGCTAGGTGCTAATGGGATCACCGTCGCCACGGTCGGAGAAGCAGAAGTGTTTATTGCCGCTGGCTTCGATGACGTATTCATCGCACTTCCGCTTTGGATCACGCCCCAGTCCGCCGCACAACTAGACCGGCTCTCCCTCTCTGCCAAGCTTCGCATTGGTATCGATTCAGCGCGTGGCGCCCAAAACCTGGCCGAACAGTTGCATACCCCAGACAAGGTCGAGGTTATGGTAGAGATCGACAGCGGGCAACATCGCACCGGTGTTCAACCAGATCAGGCTGGCCCCCTCGCCGCCCGCTGCCGATCCCTCGGGCTACGCGTCGCAGGCATCTTTACCCATGGTGGGCATAGTTATGCTGGCGCCGAAGCGACCAGCCGTACGGCAACACAAGAGAGTGAGGCTCTTGCGGTCGCGAGTTTGAGCCTCTGCGATCACGGAATCGCAGTAACAGTCCTCAGTGCCGGATCCTCCCCAACGGCACGCAAGCTCGGTGGAGTCGTCACCGAGGCCCGCCCTGGCACCTATCTTCTGAACGATCGCCAGCAAATTGCCTTGGGGGTCGCCACGCCCGACCAGGTGGCTGCCGTCGTGGCCACACGGGTGATGAGTACCGCCGTACCCGGTCAGTTTGTCGTGGATGCCGGCAGTAAAGCACTCACCGCCGAGTCGAGTTCTCTCGTCGAGGGTTTTGGCTCCGTGCGAGAACTCGAGGGTGCGATCGTGACGAGAGTATCGGAACATCACGGTATCGTCTCCTACCAAGGCAAACCACCACCCGAGGGCACGCTGCTCCACGTGCTTCCCAACCATGTCTGCACCGTTGTCAATCTCTATGACCAATTTATCGCACTGGACTCTGATCCAATCAGGATCGACGCACGGGGTCACCTAACATAACAGGTCAATCCCGACGACTTGGCGTTCGCGATTCGCGACCAAGCGACTGGCCATGCTAATCCCACCGTTGTTGTCATCAATCGTCCGAAGCCGTCATCGCACCTGAACAGGTTGGCTACATCCCCTCAGGGATGCTGGCAAAACAGATGCCAACCCATCTCCGCCCAACCGCACAACAAAAGAGCCCGTCCCAGCCAGGAGTCAAGAAAGCCAAAGGCGATCGATTTCAGAGTCGGCAGTCGATCCGACCACACCTCGGTCACGATGAGCCAGGCAAGGACCGTTGCCGCCAAGCTGAGCCATACTATTTGTCCGATATTCATGGCAGCTGTCCTCGGCTTGGGGGAAGTGATTGATCATCTAGATTCGCGGATGTCCTCTTATCGTTTCGGGTGATATGCACACGATTTGCCAGGACAAAGAAGACACCGAGAGCCAGCCAAGCAGCAACGAGAAGTGACCGGCCCGTTGCAAAGCGGCTCACCCGTCCGATCAGATAGCTCAACGTCGGCAACGAAGGTACCTCCAAGAGAAAGCTACGGAAATCCCAGCCGGCGACCGCCAACACAAGGATCACCCACACCACCGCGCCAAAGAGAAAGCACCATGAGCGTTGTGTTGGTCGTCTGATTCCAGCCCATATTCGTGACAGCCAGGCCCGGTTGGATAGACGTTGGCGGTGACGACCCTCCATGATCGCCAATGCGAATATGACGCCTATGGCGGCAATGATACTCAAATGGGCTGCTTCACTCGGCCAGGGATGAGAGCCTTCCCACCAGGCGAAGAGCAGGCCTAACACAGCGAGGGAACCGCGCAACGCGTGGCGTCCCGTGAAACCGGGCAAGCCCCGCCACCGCGGCGAGTCAAGCTGCTTAACGCCGCTGCTCTCTCTTTGGAACCTACTGCGCACTATCCCCTAGCCTAGGGCTTTGCCGGTGGCTTCAGCGAAGACAGACGCGAGCGATGCTCACGCAGCTATCACCTACGTCTGCCGATGTTAGCCAGGTTCGGCGGCCACCCGCTCAGCATGTTCATGGAGTGACAATCCTTCGGCCCTATCGTGACCAACCTTTTCATCGGGTACGCATTAGCAAACCTGCACTCGCTCTTTCGTTGCACCCATAGACCGTGCCCGGCATCACAAAGCCAGAAGCACTTTTGCCTGCGAAGCAAAGAGGATCTTCGGAAATAAGCGGTAACGTTCGCAAAGCTTGGTTGCCAACGTGCGTTTTATCACAGTTCGTCCGTGGCTGACAACGCAACGGCGCCTAGCGGTCCCCACAGGAACAACTGCACCACAGAGGACTCCCACCCACGAGGAGATAGGAGTTTGCCATTGAGCAGCCAACTCAGGTAACTTCTGCCAAAACACCACCGCAAACGACCTCAGCCACATCCTCTCCGATTAGTTTCTTAGGAAAGCCTAAACTAAGCAGGTGAAGATGCCGATGCAAAATTCATGTCGAAGCCTCCGATGATCAGGCAACGGACGTGCGCTGCGTTCATCGGTGTGGTCGCGATAGTACTCGTCGTCACCGGTGCCGACATTGCTCTCCCCCCTGTGGCCTTTGCAGATTCATTGCAGACCGCCCAAGCGCAAGCCAAGACAATTGCCAACCAGATCAGTAGTCTCGATAATCAAGTGCAGGTCTATGCAGAAGAGTACGACCAAGCCCAGACCAAGCTGGGGCAACTGCAGAGCTCAGTGATCACTACGAAGCGTGCAATCGCAGCCGAACAAGAACATCTGAAGGTCCTGCACGCAGAGGTGATCACCGAAGCTGACACGCTATTCATGCAAGGCGGGACAAACAGCAACTTCGTCACGCTTGTGCAGACCAATCCTGATGCCACCGCACTCACGCAAGAAGAAATCAATACCGCAACCGATGTCCAGGAACAAGATGTCCAACAGTATCAGGCTGCTCAACAAGGGCTCCAGCAGCAAGAGAAGGAGTTGAGCACACAAAACCGACAAGAAGCCACAACAGTCGCTCTGCTCGGTACAGATCGTAACCGTGCGCAATCGGCGCAGGCGCAGGCTGTCAGCACGCTCAGTCAAGTCAATCAGCAGATTCAACAATTGGTTTATCAGCAACAACAAGCAGTCATCCAACAACGCGAAGCCCAGGCGACTGCCGTTCTTGCCGCCGAACAGGCACAGGCGGCGGCACAGGCACAGGCGGCGGTCGGCGGCTCACCACCGAACGCGACTCAACCGAATCCGGCCAGCACTCCTAGCCCCACACCGGCTCCTAGTCCGAATTCTGCTACGGCCGTGACAGCACAAGCGGCACAAATGGCTCTTCAGATAGTGAACGCTAACGACACCACCTATGTGTGGGGAGGTGCTGGTCAATGGGAAAATGGAGTGCAGATCTTCGATTGTTCGGGGCTCGTAATGTTTATCTACGCCAAACTGGGAGTCGACTTTCCTCATTCGGCAGCGGATCAGGCCAACGACACAACCCCGGTTTCCTACTCTCAGCTCCAGCCGGGAGATTTGGTATTCTACGATACCGAGGGCGCCACGAGCATCGATCACGTAGCGATCTACGTTGGCAACGGACAGGTTGTGGAGGCCACCAACCCGGGCCGCCCTGTATCGCTCGATCCAATCACCTGGTCCGGCACCCCCGTTCAGTTCGGAGCGATCAATTAACTACCCAGTGCTTATACCACGATGGGTAGCCTATACAAGTGTTCGAATGACGTAGAGTCCAAATCCCATCACGATGACACAGAGAGCCGTGACCACCAAACGGTACAGGCCGCGCATTCTGAATGCGTCCGGTAACGCTTTTGCCTCCAGTGCCAGCAGAAATCCCAACACGATCGGCAAGAGCAGCGCGTTCATCACCTCCACGTAGATCACTAACCTGATCAGATCGAGGCTCAGCAGCACAATGATGGCTCCAAACACATGGGCCAGAGTGTACGTGGTGTAGAACTTCGCTGAATCACGATCGGGTTTGGCATTGAGCGTGTGCTTCCAACCAAATGCTTCGCTCAAGCCCCAAGCACCAGCCAGCGACGCCACGAGAGCAGCAACGAGCCCAGCACCGAGCATAGCGATGCCAAGGAGCACCTCGCCTCCCACCACCCCCACATACGGACGGAGCGCCAACGACATCTCACCGATTGTGTTCAATGCCGTCCCGGGGTGTGCGATACCGATGGTCGCTGCGAATGTCACGACCATCACCACCATGATGAGCTGGGTCAGCACTGAACCAAAGGCCGTGTCTCTCCGAGCGGCCGCAATGTGGGCTCGCGTCAAGCCTTTGTCGACCATCGCACCTTGCTGATAGAAGATCATCCATGGCATGATGACCGCACCGACATTTGCGGCCAAGAGCAAGATAAATCCGCCATTGTGAAGCGGCATTTGCCCAAAACCATCGGCAATGGCCGCAAAGCTAGGGTGTGCCATGACCATCACTGGAATAAAGACGAGCTCAGCAAGACCCAGGGCGATACCAACGCGTTCCGCCCTTGGGTACTTGCCTGTCATTGCAATTCCAATGAGAAAGGCTGCAGCGACCGGGACAGAGATGACGCGTGAAACCCCAAAAAGGTCCCCTACCCCAGCAACACCAACAAACTCTGTCAGTAGCGCACCTACTGCAGTCAGAAAGAGCGTACCAGCTGAAAGTAACGCCCATCTCTTGCCAAAACGCTCACGAATCAGCGCACCATGCCCCTTGCCAGTGACGATTCCCAGCCGAACGGTGATCTCCTGTACAAAATAGAGAATCGGCATAAGAATCAGATTCGGTAGTACCATCCTGTAGCCAAATTGGGTACCGGACTGCGCAGCTGTTACAAGACTGCCAACATCAGTGTCAGCAAGCATAACAAGAAGGCCGGGACCCCACACGACAAGAAATCCAATCCACAGATTCCGATGCCAAAAGTTGCTTCTTCGAGATACATACGGAGAGGCGCCCTCAGCGAATTTCATAGACTTAGGTTAGCCTATCCTAAGTTTACCACCGGCCACATGCTCGTCTCCACCTCACAGCTCTTGGCACTTTTGGCGATCCCTCGGCTCCCGTCACATGACGTCTGTCAAGACGTAGGATGCTAGCAGCTCCCCAAGTGCAAGGAGCTCTGCTGGAGCCTTTCAATCACTAGCTGGCTGCCGACGAGCGGCCAAGTATGGACTCGTCGATGACATCACTGGCCGTCGGCAGCCAACAATCGCGATGCGGACGACAAGGCTTCACATTTTGCCAGCAAGGTGGATTAAACTGGGTATCTGACGCACGCCTAGCACACAATGACTTGACTCGAGGAGATAGCGAAAGCTCTGCACTGCGTACTGTCGCTTTTCCAGGGTGGGAAGGGAACACGGCTTGCAGCCCACCCAACAGGCTGAAACTACTCACGTTGCGGTCGTCCGTTAACCCTTACCTGACTCCACGCAAGTCTTGTAACCCCGTAACCAGCCAAAGTGACAACCGTATGTAGCGGTCAACCCAAACATATCCCCAGCAACGATCGAGATCTTCTTCTGCTCAAGCGGCGAGTGCGAGCCACTATCGGTGGCTCGCACGGTTAAAGCAGCACGTCATGGTTGGCGCTAATAAAGTACAGTGATGACCATCGAGTCCCACCCTCCTCTAGAAGAGTATCTTGAGACCATCTGGTACTTGAGAGAAGACTCGATCGAAGTGATTCCGACGCGCCTCGCCGAACGTCTTGGGCGCTCTCTTCCCACGGTCACCCAACGGCTCGATCGTTTAGTCGCCGAAGGTTATCTCGCTCGTCCCTCCGGCAAGCAGCTCGAATTCACCCAGCAAGGACAAAAACTTGCCGAGGGAGTCGTGCGCAAGCATCGACTCGCCGAATGCCTGCTCTACCAAGTGATTGGCCTTTCCTACGTGAAGCTGCACATTGAAGCTGGCCGTTGGGAGCACGCCATTTCCGATGAGGTTGAAACCCTGATCACGACGCTGCTCGGCAACCCTCTTCGTTGTCCCCATGGCAACCCGATTCCCTACGGAACAGGCACTAGCCTCACCATCTCGGCGCCTGGCATCCGCCTCAACGAAGCCGACATCGGGGTGCCACTCAAGCTCCAACGCATCACCGAGGAGTTAGAGGAGGACGAGGTCCTCATGGCAACCCTCGTCGACAACCAGATTTTCCCGGGAAGTGAGCTCTGCGTTCATCGTCAGGATGCACGCACACTCACCATAGACCACCTAGGGCACTCCGTCACCCTCGACGCCAAATCCGCTGCCCTCCTTGTTGTTGATCCCATCACGAGGGATGCTTCATAGCTGGGTTATCCCAGCACCTTGTAAGGCTTTCACTGATTGTTACGAACAACTATCGGGGACATACGTTTCATTTACTTCAATCGAGACGGTCTACCATCGCGATCATATGTGAACCGTAACGCGTGATCAATCGTGTTGATCATCCAGTCAAAACTCTCGCTTGCGTCGACTCCGAGTCGGAAGCCGTCCTCAAGCTCCAAGGTTACAAATCCATGCAACATGCTTCGCAACATGCGAAGTGCATGAATCTCCTCGGCAGGACTGATTCGGTATCCGTGCAAAACGGCCGCCAATGAACGCAACAACCGGTCACTTGCCACGACAAAGGGGTCTTCTGGTCCGCCTGGCGTCACGATGTTGGTGGCCCGATAGCGGCCCGGATGTTCCTTGACGTACATGCGCATGGCGCGCGCAACAGCGATCAGTGCGTCTGTTCCAGCTCTGCCTTGGGCTGCATCGCGCACGCAGTCACCAAGCTCGCCCATTGCAAGAACGGCGATCCGGTACGTCAGATCAGCGAGACCGCCAACGTGTTTGTAGAGCGATGGAGTCTTCACTCCAACACGCTCTGCCACGAGCCCCATGCTGAGCTGCCCGACTCCGATCTCATCGGCCAAACTGGCGCCTGCCTCAGTAACCGCGGCTGATCCAAGTCTCGCTCTAGGCACGGGATAACACCCTGGCCAGAAAGGGCAAGGCCAACTGAAGGACTTGATCGGGAGCCTCTGCGTGTAGATAGTGACCCCTCCCTTCCAAAACCACAAGCTCACCGATGCCATCGGGCAGTGCATCAATGATTCGCTTGCCCTCAACGCCTGGATCACTCCAATCGGGGTCAGCGCTGCCCTCGATCACGAGTACAGGACAGCGCACCCGTGCCAGCTGCTCCCCAGCATCGCTAGGATTCGACCTGCCCATCGCCCGCAGTACCCGCATGCGGCCCGGCTCACTCAGCTTGGCTTCGATTCGAGCTAATTCGTACTCCCAATCGTGGGGCTTGGTTGGGTAGGCCAGTTCGAGGTACCTCCTCCAGCTCGTTAAGCTCCCCATCGCAATGGTTTTGACTAAGTAGATAGTCCCCCTCCGGTACCGTCTTGCCTGTGCGAGAGCTCTGAGAGGCAATGACTGCACCCGAGTAAACGGCGCCAGCTCAATGAGGCCAGCAATCACATCAGGGGCCGTCGCGGCACTAATGGTTGCCGCGCCACCACTGATGGAATGTCCGATAATCACCGCGGGACCGCCGAGGTGGCGAACGAGGGAAACCAGGTCGGAAGCGATAGCCGAGCGGCTGTAGCTACCCCAACCAAGGCTCGAGTCGCCACAGCCACGGAGGTCGATGTTCACCACACGATAGCCGGCGGCCGTTAGAGCTGGCGCAATAAAGCGGTACGAGTGTCTGCTATCCCCAATCCCGTGTGCAAGTAGGACAAGAGGTCCCTCGCCGCTCTCTTCATAGACAATAGTTCTGTTCGCGATCATGAACTCATCTGTCATGCTTTCCCCTTAAAACCTAGCTGATTCCAATGGCGATGTCTATTAGCGATATGGCTAATCATATTAGCCCACACCCAGGAGCATAGATCGGTCGGCGCACAAAACTGCAATGGGGCGGTCAATGATTGGTACGCGAACAGAAAGCGAAGCCGTGTAGCGTCAGTACGAGCCTCAAGAACTCAGACGTGGCGACAGCGAAGTATCAGTGCAAAGACCCGTTCTTCCAGATGCCAGAAGTCGCAGATGTGTCCTGCGGATAGTCCAGATGCAACTAACCCGAGTTCGCTGATCACTAGTCGAACCGCGAGATGCACACACCGGTGCAACAGTTACCGTGGTCCTCCTCCTGCCGCAGCCTCGCCACACCGTAGCGAGTCATTCCATTGAGCTCGCACGTCGTTCACGGAAGCACCAAGACGCCACGCCTCCGCCCTAGATCTTGCCACGTAATAGGTGCTCGGATACGACTCCCATACGTTCGGTTCAGGGCTTGATCTGAAAGCTGGCGATTCAAACATACCCTCTAGTACGAGAAGCTCGCCGATCCCATGGTGGGCTGACCATCGACGATTTGGATACCTGCTCTGCCAGGTGTCGGCATCTCTCCGGTGATGCTCTCCTTCGAGTCTGGCTGTTGGGAACACGCGTCCCCGGATGACGTCAAGGACCTGATCATGACGCTCCTTAATAACTAGAGAAATTGCAGCCCTCCGTCCTTGCTTCAAAGCGAACGAGGTCGAAGGTGGCCCGGGTTCGCACCCATCCAGCTACGCAGCGACAGCGACGAGTGCAGCATGGACTCGCCTAGACATTGTCGTCATCGCTGCGTCTGCTAGGCTTCGCTCTATGTCGAGCAAACCAAGGCGAGTAATCATCGAAGCCGATTGGGGAGCGGTAGGCATCTGGTGGTGCCTCACCGCCGAAGAGATGATTGCTCCAGCTCCTCCCGGCTACTGGAGCGGGGAACCTCCGCGCCACGACCAGGTACCTACATCAAACCCTCTACCACTCCCGGACGAGCTCCGCGAACAACTGCATCGATGGAACGACGAGGTGATGGACGAATTGATGGGCGATCTCGACACGGCAAAATCTGCCTCTGAACTCGAGGACCAGGGGCAGGAGTTAGCTCTTCGTGTCCAAGAAGCCCTCGGCGATGACTTCGAAGTACTCTTTCATAAGGAGGGTCGAGTCCATCGCGTCAGGCCACCAGGAAGCTGGAACGCACAAACCTGGACGCAGGAACTCCTCGGCTATCCACCACCGCGTCCGCTCCCACCATCATGAACTCCTGCATAGGGGAAGAATTGCCAATCCTCGATCCCCACGACACTGACCCGGCAGGCTAGAGGCGGCGAATGAAGCATCGCATGGGATCGGCAAGAGCAGGCTCAGTTCGCAACAGTTACGAATTTTCAGAGCAGTATGCAACGAAAAGCGACGCGGCCCGGAGAGCGGGCGACGGGAATCGAACCAGCGTTCTCAGCTCAGGGCGCTGATATGGGCACAATTTACGTACACCTCCGACCGGCATGTTTTCAGGAGATATCCTGGTGAGGCAGGGAATGGATAGTCCACTAGTATTCGTTGCAAGCCACTATTTTGTGGTCTGATTTAGGCGGCTACCATGGAAGGCTTTGCTTTCCCCATGGCAAGTCCCGGTCTATGATCAGTGCATCGATCCAACAGATAGCTGACAAGCTATTGAGAATACGGCTCTTACGTCTGGCAATCCGAATCCACAGATGCGACCTCGGATTCGTTTGTGAGCGGCTCCGGTGTGATGTCGGGCTCCTCGCTAGATCATGTGGATAGCCCCGATAATTTATGACATTATGACCTGGTTCTGGCACTGTGGCTCGAGTGGTCAAGAAGGAGATGAATGAGACAATCCAGGTTTCGATGTTTGGACCAGCGTTGGGACTCGCACCGCCGTGGCAGGTGACCTCGGTAGATTTTGCCAGAGAAGTTGGAATGCTCCAGATCGGTCGCGACTTTCCACGCGGATCGCGCTTCGCATGCCCCATCGAGGGATATTGCAAGTCGGCCTGTCTAGCGCACGACACGATAGAGAAGAGCTGGCGACATCAGGACTTCTTCGAATGCCAGGTATTCCTGATCACCTGGTTGCGTTTACCCGGGCTCGTCCCGGGTGCGGGTTCACCCTTCTCATGCAGTGCGGCGCGACACTCTACGTGAAAACGCAGCAGAATCCAAGTCGGGATAGCTGTTGGATCGTCAATACCGATCAAAGTGACGTCGCAGTCGCCAAGTGAAGATCTACGCTATTTGAGCATGAGGTTCTTCCTCGCAGGCTCTCCGGGGCTAGGATTTTCGTAATCCCATTCTGGCAGAGCCCTTGTACCACTCTCGAACCGATTCCAGGCTTAGCTCACCCGTCAACCAAAATTGACCGTTAAATCCGAAGAGTTGGCATGTCATCTATTTATGCACCGAACAGGTCTGACGGCAACGAGAAGGTGGAACACGAACTCGAGACAGGTGGACCTGCCGGCGAAGTATATCCATACTGATATACTTGAAAAGTGAAGCCGTACAGTTTCTTGGTGACTCGCTGAAGCGTCTACGAGACTTTCCAGAAGATGTCCGGATGGATGCTGGCTATCAGATAGACAAGGTGCAACATGGAGAGCAGCCCGACGATTTCAAACCGATGCCTTCAGTTGGCAAGGGTGTCGAAGAAATCAGAGTGCGTGATGACACCGGCGCGTATCGGGTAATCTACACAGCTCGCCTCATTGACAGGGTGGTAGTTCTTCACGTTTTTGCTAAAAAGACACAAGCTACATCTATGCGAGACATAGATGTAGCCAAGAGACGGTTCAATGAACTGATGGGAGATAAAAATGACAAAGACCGATAACTACGAAAGCGTGTGGGATGCGATTGCGGATACGCCAGAGCAAGCGGCAAATCTACGTGCACGAGCAGAACTCATGCAAAAAATTGCAGCCATCGTGGAAGAAAGTGGATGGACACAAGCAGAAGCGGCCAAACACTGTGGCGTTACTCAACCGAGGATGAACGATCTTCTCCGTGGTCGAGTATCGCGTTTCTCCCTTGATGCGTTAGTAAACATTGCCACGGCTAGCGGTCGGCAGGTTCATGTGGAGTTGGAATTGGCGTGAGTTTTTATGACCCTCGTTGTACCCATTCCGACGCTTGCGGCCACCGCGTCAAGCTAGAATTCGGTCCAGCGTGCATGTCCCACAGTTGCATCGCACGCGCATCCGGCGATCTACATATCCACCGCATACCGACAGGGGGTACATCCATTTGACACGAATCTACTATTTAAGCCTAGAAGTACCGACCGACTTCTAGAATTGGTCCTCCCAAAACTGAAGAAAGTGCCCCCTGACCTGGTAAAATAGGATTAACAAAGCATCCGAAACTACCACTCAAAGAGAACACTTTCTGTGACACGATCCTGAAACTACTCACGATACGGGACACGGTTCTCCCTCAGAACGAGGAGAATAGAGGTATGGGAGAAACGCCAAGAACTCCAAAACTAGGAAAGAGAAGACTCGTCGATAATTTTGACGACGAATGCAAAAAGGTGTGGTCAGACTTTCCGAGAGCGGGAACTTGTCGGTCCAGCAGGTAGCCGAGGATCTTGGCATCTCGAAGGCAACCCTCTCGAACTAGGTTGACAAGGCTCGCAAGGAACGGCGAGATGTGGGGGGGGTGACCCCGGATCTTGCTGCAGAGAACCGTAGGATTAGTAAAGACAACGAGCAGCTCAGAGTGGGACGCGAAATCTTCCAACGATTTTCGGACCTTCCCGAGTCAAGGAGACTGACGCAGAACTGATCTATCTGCTTCATCGATACGAGTGCGGCCGAATTTCCAGTAGCTATCCTTTGTCGAGTCTTATGCGTCTCATGGTCAGCGCATTACCGCTGGAACGCCGAAGGGCGCAAGGTCTACGAGACGGCGTGTATGGCCCGTGAAGCGTGCGAAGCAAGCACGTCCTGGAGGCCTTTCGGGTCAACCGGAGCATCTATGGGGCTCACACGCGAGCTCTCGGGCCCGTGGCGTCGAGGTCTCGGTTGCCACCGTAGGTCGCCTGATGGATGAGCTCGGCATCTGAGGGAGCAAGTGGGACGCGCCAAGACCATCGGAGACGAGGCCTGATCGTCATGCCAAGAAGAGTGATGATCTTTCTGAAGAGCAAGTTCCCCGTTGATGCGATTGACAAGCTCATGTCGTTAGCGATGTGACCTACATCGGCACCCTTTCATGCGAACTGAGGGAGGGCTGGCTCTCTGGTCACCGTTATGGATGCGTGTTCGAAGAGGATGCTTGGTTGCAAGATGAGCGACACGATGGACACTCCATTGTTCCTTGATGCCTTGAACCGGGCACAAGCCGTTCGGGGCGGAGCACTGTTGCCGACGACTATTTCCCATTCCAGCCTCGGGTCACAATACACCAGTGACGACTTCCGAGAGATCCTAAAGCTCTCGGAAATGCCCCAATCGATGCCGAACGCTGGGGAGAAGTTATGACAACGCAAATGGCGCCAATCGTTGTGGGCGTCACTCAAAACAGCGCTCGTCTGCCAAACCGACTTGTAGCACCTGAGAGGGCCCACGTTCTCCGATCGTTGATCAGAAACTGAGTGGTACAACCGGAAGAGGCTTTCTCAGGCATCGATTATGTATTGCCGTTTGGCGTTCGAACAAGCCGCTACGCTACAGGCTGCATAGGTAAGCGGAGTTCAGTGTCCCATTTGGTGAGGAAGTCCAAAACTCAATCCCCAACAGAAGCTGACGCTCCATATTGTGCTTGTTGGCCCAGCGAGGTGAGATAGGTGCGAGCAAGGCACACCAGGCCTTCAGCGTCCAGGCAAGTGTTTCCAAGCAGGAGTGGAGCGGGCTGCGGAACGCCCGACAGCTACGATTGCAGAGGTTGACGCCTTGACTCAGGCGATGCCAGTGCGGTTGATGGCGCTAGTGCTCTTGGCGGCCTGGTGCGGACTACGTCGCGGCGAGCTTTTCGGACTCCGACGCAAAGACGTTGACCTAAAGCACGGGACCGTCCGCGTTGAAACCACTCGTCAACAGCTCTGAGATGGGTCGACAGTTGTCGGACCGCCAAAGTCACAGGCTGGACTCCGGACAGTTGCAGTGCCACCTCACATCACACTTGCGCTCGTAAAGCATTTGGATTGCTATGTCTCGCCGGAACCAGATGCATTACTACTCACAGGGGTCCAAGGTGGTCCACTACGTGTCCATGTTCTGCAGAAGTTCTGGGATCAAGCGCGTCGAAGCATCGGTAGGAGCGACCTACACCTCCATGGCCTCCGTCATTCAGGGAACACCTGGGCTGGGGCAACTGGTGCGAGCACGAGAGAACTGATGGCTCGAATGGGACATGCTTCGCCCAGGGCGGCTCTGATATACCAACACGCTGCTGAGGACAGAGATAGGGCGACAGCAGCTGCACTGTCGAGCCTTGTCGAATCTACGGAGGTTGTGCACATTGGGCGTAGCAGCCCACCATCCGACCAACAGAAGTAAACTGAACCACCGATTGAATCGGATAGTTGGCCTGACCAGCTATCCGAATCGAGTTTTCGACAAGGTTTGGCAGTTCGCATCTGATGCCGAGCCCGCGGCTCTGCTGTCCCTACTCTGTCCGTAAAAACGTATGCAATGTGGTCCAAATGTGGTCTGAGGATAGCCTTCAGAAGCGATATGAATTGGCTTGGCGTCTAAAACAACCACTGAACAGTCCTGTTGTCTGGAGCGGGCGACGGGAATCGAACCCGCGTTCTCAGCTTGGGAAGCTGATGTTCTGCCGCTGAACTACGCCCGCAATTTTGCGAATTCCCCAAACTACCCCCAAATGGACGTCGGTAGGGTCAATCGCTAAGGGTTAGTGTAATTGGAGTATGATTTTGTCCGATCGATCCATCATCGCAGCTCTTGAGACCGAGCGGGTTCTTATTGACCCTCTGGCAGAGAACGCCATCCAACCTTCCTCCGTCGATCTACGAATTGGAAACAAATTCCGGGTCTTTCGAAACTATTCGAAAGGCCTCATCGATGTCCGTGAACCCCTCGACGATCTGACAGAGCTGCTCGAGGTCGATCAGGATGGAGCCTTGATGCTCCATCCAAATGAATTCGTCTTGGGCGCGACGGTTGAGCGAGTCTCCATTGGGCCCGACCTCGTCGGTCGACTGGAGGGCAAGTCATCACTCGGACGACTTGGGCTCCTTATCCACTCGACCGCTGGCTTCATCGATCCAGGCTTCTCGGGCACCATCACGCTAGAGCTCTCGAATGTAGCCAACCTACCCATCAAAATCTACCCAGGTATGAAGATCGGGCAGATCTCGTTCCTAGAGATGACGACTCCGGCCGATAATCCTTATGGATCGGATGGTTTGGCGAGTAAGTACCAAGGTCAGGATGGCCCCACGCCAAGCCGATATCAGCTCGACCTATAGTGCAGGCTTGTGATTGATGTTACCGACGGGTAATATAGTGATCAGCTTGGTAACGGTGCCGCTACGGCAACTAGAGGAGGAAGAATGGACGACCGTCTCATCGTCGGCCTAGTGATCATCGTGGTCTCGCTTGCACTGGTTGCACGGCGTGGACTGTACCTCTTTGGAGTGGTCCGCGCCGGGAAAAAGGTCGAGCGTGGGCGCACGACCGCCGAGCAAGGAGTCAAGGCGGAAGCTGTTGAGGTGCTCGGCCAGCGCAAGCTGCTGACGAAAACCGTCCCCGGTATCGCCCACTTCTTCACCTTCTGGGGTTTTACCACTCTCCTCGCCACCATCATCGAAGCGATTGGTCTGCTCTTTGACCGCCGTTTTGCAATCCCCCTCATTGGTCACGATAGCTGGTTGGGTTTCCTTGAGGACTTCTTTGCACTCGCCGTCTTAGTGGCGGTGTGTGTCTTTAGCGTCATTCGCATTCGTGAGGCCCCGGAACAGCGGCACCGCGACTCACGATTCTACGGTTCTCACACCAAGACCGCCTGGATCACGCTGGGCTGGATCGCCGCGGTCATCATCACGCTCCTGGCCTATCGGGCTTTCCAAGTCAACACCGGCGACTTTCCCTACTCGGACTTTGCCTTCATGTCTCACGTACTTTCGATCCCCTTCCGCCACATGGGCGCACACACCAACTACGTCCTTGAGTCCATCTTCCTCGTACTCAACATCGCCGTGATCTTCAGCTTCTTAATCTTCGTCGTCCACTCGAAGCATCTCCACATCTTCACCGCGCCGTTAAACGTCGCCTTTGCACGACGACCCATCGCCCTCGGCGCGCTGGCGACCACCCCTAACATGGATCCAGAGACGCTCTCTGAGGAGGACGTCTTCGGCGTTGGCACGATCGAGCAGACCACATGGAAGCAACGACTCGACCTGCTGGCCTGCACCGAGTGTGGTCGATGCCAAGAACAGTGTCCTGCCTGGGGAACCGGCAAACCCCTCTCTCCCAAACTGCTCATCATGAGTCTGCGGGAAAAGATGCTCTCAGGGTCCTCCTTGGACGACAACCTCGTCCCAGACGTGATCGATCCTGATGTACTTTGGTCTTGCACGACTTGTGGCGCGTGTGTACAAGCATGTCCGGTCGACATCGAACACGTTGACACGATCGTCGACATTCGCCGATATCAGGTGCTGATGGAGTCGAGTTTCCCTTCCGAGGCGAACTCAATGCTCAGAAACATCGAGAACCAGGGTGATCCATGGGGACTAGGAGCCAGTCATCGCGCTGACTGGATGCAGGGTCTCGATTTCGAGGTCCCTGTCGTCGCAGACACCATCGGTGCCGATACCGAGTATCTCTTCTGGGTCGGTTGTGCGGGCGCGCTCGACGAGCGGGCACAACGTGTCACCCGTTCCATTGCCACCCTGCTCCACAACGCAGGCGTGAACTTCGCCGTCCTTGGCCCGCGCGAAAGCTGCACCGGGGATCCCGCCAGACGGATCGGCAACGAGTATCTCTACCAGACCCAAGCGCAGGCCAACATCGAGACGCTCAATAGTGTCGGCGCTCGCAAGGTCATCGTCTCCTGCCCACATTGCTTCAACTCGATCGCCAATGAATACCCGGCACTTGGCGGGAACTACGAGGTCGTTCACCATTCCCAACTGTTGAGCCGCCTCATCGCCGATCAGAGAATTACCCCCACCAAACCAGTTGAGAAGAGCGTTACCTACCACGATCCGTGCTACCTTGGCCGTCACAATCATGTCTACGATGAGCCTCGTTCGGTGCTTGAAGCGATCCCTGGTGTCGAGTCCAAGGAGATGCATCGCTGTCGCGAGAAGGGGTTCTGCTGCGGCGCAGGAGGCGCTCGCATGTGGCTCGAAGAGAATATAGGGAAACGAATCAACCTCGAGCGCACCGATCAGGCCCTTGAGACAGGTGCAGATGTGGTCTCAACAGCCTGTCCATTTTGCATGATCATGCTCGATGATGCCATGAAGGCCCGCCAAGCCGAGGGTACCGCTGACCCGAGCAAGCAGGTCCTAGATGTCGCCCAGATCCTTACGAGTTCGCTTTAGCTCTTGGCCGCACTGGACTTAGCGAGGGGTTTGGTGATCGGGAGGCCATTGACCCCGACCACGTACCAGATTCCCCCCTTGCCTTCTGCGTTGATCTCGCCCGGCTTAGTATCGAGCCGATATCGATAGAGGGGCCGTCCTCCGTAAGAGACCTGTTCCCACGAGTTATTCGCGGTTAGGACACCAAGGTCCGCAGCCAGGATACCCGGCGCCGCCTGTGGAGCACCGTTGGTGAGCTCCGGAGGGAAGGCATCGAGGCAGATCTTAAAACACTTGCTGTCTCGGAACTCATCGCCCAACCTGACGTAGAGGGTATATCCGCTCTCGGTCGTCAGGATCTGCCCATACGCCGTGTTTCTCACACCAATCGTCGCGGGGTACTTTGGATCACCGTTGACGTAGTTATGGTAGCTTACCGGCCCATAGTCCGGGATCGGAAATCCTGCTCCGTCATAGGTCGACGCCGTCTTCGGTACAGTAAGACCACCACCGAGGAGCTTGGCCGTCGCGCTATTACCTGAACTCGATGCACCGGCCGGCCCATTCGTCGGCGGCAGCGACGCCCCAGCAGAAGCCGGCCCGTAATCTCCATTCGAAAAGTGACACGCCGAAAGCACGACCCCGAGCACACCGACCACTGCGACACCGCGCAACAACTTTCCCACAACCAACATGGCTACTAGGCTAAACCGGAGTGGTGGGGAATAAGCCCTCCGCAGTCACGACGGCGGAGTTCAGCACTCAGTAGACACCAAGGGAAAGCGAGTTAGGCCGGGTGACCGAGACGGTGATGATCGTGGTGGTGGGTCTCGTCATTGGCACGATCCCACAGCGCTGGCTTCGCATCCCTGAGCCCATCGTGCTCCTGGTGGTCGGTGCACTCATGCGATCCACACTTGGAGCCAACGCGAATGCGGCGAGCTTGAGCATCGTCGCCTACATCGGTCTCTTCGCACTGCTCTTTGGCGTTGGAGTAGAGCTCGCCGATCTCGGCCACCGCCCGCTCACGCCACGAGGATTGGGCTTAGCCTCAATCGGCGCAACCGTTTTGGGCGCTCTTGGCTTTGCCATGCTGGCTTGGCAGCGATCAGCCGGGTTAGCGGAACTTGCCCTCATCCTGAGCGCGATTCCCACGTCGGCGGGTATCGCGGCACGGCTGCTGCGACCCCATGGAACCGGTGAGGGCAGTGGTTATCCGATCATCATCTCCGCCGCCGTCGCCGACGACTTTTTTGGCATCGCTCTCTTGGTGCTCGCACCACTGTTTGCGGCCGGTGCTACCTTTGGCCTGACCGGTAGCCCAACCATCGCCTTGGCGGCCTCCCTCGTGATTGTGGGTGCCATGCTCCTCATACGGCCAAAGGCGAGTGCCTTGATCTTCACGAAAGTTGTGGTGCTCACCATCGGTGGGGTCATCAGTGGCGTCTCCGCTGCCTTGCTTGGCGTCTTCGATGGTCACGAAATCGCCGCTCACCTTGGGGCACCCGCCAGACGTTGGTTGCCCTTCCTGGAGCGACTACTACCAACCGTGTTCTTCATGGTCGCGGGCTACGACATCCGACTACCGCTGCTCGTTTATGCCAACGTTCTCCTATCCGCAAGCCTGATCCTGGTCGCGCTGCTCATCTCTCGTCTTGCCATTGGCGCCGCTACCCCAGGAGACCTCCACGTACGAATAGCTGTAGGGGCAGGCATGCTCGCCAGGGGCGAGGTCACCATCGCTATGGCCCTCGTCTTCTTGCAGTCAGGCGTCTTGTCCAACACCGACTACGCCATTCTCATGGCCGTCGTCCTCGGCTCGACGCTGCTCTCAGGACTTGCGCTACGACTCAATCGCCTAGGTCGGTGAACCCTTCGAGATCTCGCTCGCAGACGGCTTTTTGATCGCTACCTTCTCGCCAAAGTGGGAGAACTGAACGGTGGAGGTTACTGTTACCTTCGTGCTCGACGAGGTCACCAACTCCGTCTGGTTCACTTGAACAACCTGGCCTTTGTTATTGACATACGCGGTGAAGGTATCGCTCTTGAGGCCAGTTAACGAGGTCGCCATCGACGAAGTGAGCGCCTTCTTATGCGCCTTGAAGTCAGCGGCGGTAAAGACTCCCTGGTAACCGGTGGTCGACTGCCCCAGGACTTTGATACCTGCAACCTTCTTTACGCTCGGCGTGGCGCGCAGCAGCGAAGAGATCGAACCTGGCGATGATGCTGGGAATGGCTCCTTCTGCGCGTACCACTTCTTCTTGAAGTAGACCCACTCGGTCGTGCCGATACGTTCCACTCCAACCTTCTCGCTCTGGCTCTGGCCAGAGAGACTGACTGAACTTGTCAGGTTTGCCGAGGCGAGGTGGGCGTCGTAGTTCTGATCGCCACAACCCTGAAGCTGCGTGCTATCAGCGCCACTCGTGGCCTGGGTGACGAAACAGAAGTGAACCTCCTGGTTCGTTAACGTCGCCGCACCGGCACTCACCGGATTGCTCGTACTGGTCGAGCCGCAGGCTGCGAGTAAAAGTCCCCCTAGAGGGATCGCTAAAAGCAACTTCTTCAAGATATCGATTTCCTTCCCTGGCGGAACGTCAACAACAACGCCGCCAACCCTATTAAGAATGCCAAATAAACCCCGTAGGAGGGCCCATACGCCACCGGAACCTCAGTCGAGTGATACGATCCAGGTCCAATCGTCAGGTACAGCGCAGCCCCACCGAACATCAACGCCGCCCCGATCACCCTCCACGAACCAAGCGATATCCGAGGGGTGTGCCGAGTAAAGAACTCGCCATCTGAGGTGAGCACAAATGCGAGCAACAGCACTCCAAGCGCCGTCAGGAATCCCCAACTATGAAAGCCATCGGTCGTACCAGTGATGCTCAGAATCGCGTACGTATGCCAAGGAAGGAACAGGGTGATCGCGATAGCTACCACGCAGACCGAGAGGACTCGATCCTCAGTTCTCAACCTCTCCCAAATGACTCTCAAGTAGCATCCTCCGGAACGCCAGTCTAGCCGAGGTCGCCACGTTGCCAAGTTATGGCCGCATGGCAGCTCTCATGCTCCCCAGCCGACTCGCTCACCGCGCGTAAATGACACCAGTCGCTTGCTTGTGGTATAGTGGTTGTATAGTACAATTAGATACGGGGGGCGAGGACGTGGGGTTGTAGACCCAAGGACAGGAGGTACGATGAGAGAGCACGCGATCAAAGTTCTGATGGCCGCCTACCTTGCTCTCTTTGGCGCCCTTCTGGTCGATGGCATCATCTTGCCAACTTACGAAGTCAACGTCTACGGCATCAGTTACTACCTCGTTCACCTTGCGACCTTCTTCCCGCTGGCGATCGGCTTCTTGATCTGTATTTGGCTGGTCGTACACCTGGGCAACCACTTGCCTCGCGGGGTCCAACCGTTGGCTACCGTGAGGGCAGCTTTTTTTGCGATTGGGATCCTGATGGCCGGCGTCATGCTCACCCCCTACACCTGGAACACCTTTTTTAATTGGGCGCACATGACCTTTGGGGCTGCCCTCTTCTTGGTCCAGCTCGGCCTTTCCATCTGGATTACGCTGCGCTACGTCCATAGCTGGCTGAACTGGGCAATGATCGTCATCCAGTTTGTCGGTGGTCTCCTAGCGATGTTCTCACTGCCCGACAACGGCATCAACGTCTTGATGCCTGGCGAGGTGCTCTTTCAGTTTGGCTTTGCGATTCTGCTCATCTACTCACTCTCCGAGCTGTTGACCGGTTCTGCGTTCGGAGATGGACAGGCCCCAAGCACCACGCTGCGCCCTGCCATAGCGAGGACGACGAGTGAACGCCAGCACCGCATCGGCCAAGACCGTATCAACCAAGACCGTATCGGCCAGCACCAGGCCTGCAACTGATCAACCGGCGCGCATCACACAGTCCCGCAGCGTAGTCCATAGCGCCACCGGGTCGCCTATCCTTGCGCGATATCGGCGAAAAGCGCCCAGTTCTCCATAAAGGCGAGATGTACCGTTCCCACAGGGCCGCTGCGGTGCTTTGCGATGATAATCTCAGCGACACCACGGTCAGGGCTGTCCGGACGATACGCCTCATCTCGATAGATAAACATGACGATATCCGCGTCCTGCTCCAGCGAGTTATGCACGAGTGCACCGTTCGCGTAGAAACAGTGACTCTCGAGCACCTCGATATCAAAGACCAACTCCGGCGGTAACGGTGCAAGAGCAACGATCACCTTCGTTATCGTGGCCGCTCGCTCATCGAGAGCGATCACCCGATCGCCGACTTTCAGCGCCTTGACACGCACAAATCCTTGCGGGGTCGCGAGAGGATGATTGGTGGTGGCATCGAGGTGGGTGCCGTCATCGAACTCAATCCGGACCAGTGGTTTGACCCCAGTGGCAACCACTCGTTTGGCAACCGAATGCAACGGTTCGGCCCCTGGCGTCGCGGACAACAGCCCAAACTGCTGGGTGCCTTTGGCCCACAGCATCCCAATTGTCTCCGTGGTGCCGTCGTCTAGCTGAACGTGCGTATCCCAAGCCAGACAACCTGACTCCCGCAGATCGGCCAACAACGGCCGCTTATCCGAACGACTCTCCAAGTTACGAGAGAGCTGAGAGAGCGCAATCACCGGCACATCGAGCTCTCGAGCGAGAAGCTTAAGCCCTCGCGAGATCTCGGAGACCTCAACCTGACGTGACTCCACGTTCTTTCTGGACGACATGAGCTGGAGGTAGTCGATCATCACCAGTGAGAGCCCCTCATTAGCCTTCAGTCGACGCGATCGCGCGCGGATATCCAACACGGTGATATTGGGATCATCATCGATAAAGATCTTGCGCTCCGCCAAACGGCCCGCAGCGTGCGAGATACGGTCCCACTCACGCTCGACGAGGCGCCCGCTACGGATCTTCATCGAGTCGACTCTCGCTTCTCCCGCCAGCAGACGTTGGCCGATCTCGATGCGACTCATCTCGAGTGAGAAGATCAGCACCGGGTCCTCCGAGTTCTCCGCCACCTTCGAGGCCATCGATAGCGCAAAAGAGGTCTTTCCCATACCAGGGCGAGCACCTACGATGATCAGGTTCGACCGATGGAGCCCGGAGAGCTTCTCATCGAGATCCCTAAAGCCTGTGGAAGCCGTCTTGGTCTGGTTCCCACCTTGGGCGTAAAGCTCCTCAAGCTCTTCGAGCGCCTCCCACAGGACATCGCGGATGACCACCGCATTGTCGGTATTATTCCCTTTGGCGACATCAAAGATGCGTGCCTCTGCGTAGTCTACAATCTCCTGGACATCGTTAGGTGAGGCATAGGCCTGCTCAGCGATCTCGGTGGCCGCAGCGATGAGCCGTCGCAGGAGCGAGTAGTCACGCACAATCTGGGCGTAGCGTGCCGCGCTCGCAATGGCTGGCGTCGAGGCCTGTAGCAGCAACAGCTTCTCCGTCCCGCCTACCTGTTCGAGCACCCCTGAACGCTTGAGCTGATCCGAGACAGAGACCACATCGGTTGGATCCCCAGCGGTGTAGAGCTGCCATAGTGCAGCGAAGATATGATGCAGCGAAGGCTGAAAAAAATCATCTTCTTTGACAAGTTCGACCGCTTCGCTAATCGCATCACGCGAGAGCAGCATCGCCCCAACGAGCGAGTCCTCAGCCTCTACGCTATGTGGCGGTACCCGAGTCTCACTAATCGCTCTCGACTCACGCGCCGCCATGGAATGCTTCGTCTATGATTCGGCGATGACTTCGACGTTGATCGCCACTTCGACCTCAGGATGCAGCCGGATCGGAACGGAGAAGGTCCCCGTCGTCTTGATTGGCTCCGACATATTGACCTGATGACGATCGATGCTGACACCCGAGAGTTCCGTCACCTTCTCAGCGATCTCGCCGGTCGTGACGGACCCAAAAAGCTTACCATCTCGTGAGGATCGCTTCGCAACACTGATCTCGAGGGCTACCAGCTGCGACGCCAGCTCTGATGCAGCCTCAAGTTCGCGCTGATGCTTCTCGGCGGAGGCTTTGCGCATCGATTCTGCCTGTTGTGCTACCTTTGGTGTGGCCACCAGGGCCAACCCTTTGGGGAGCAGATAGTTGCGGGCGTACCCATCAGCGACCCTGACATGATCACCTCGTCGGCCGAGACCGGTGATTGGTTGACGGAGAATGAGCTCCATGCCTACTCCTCCTCCTCTTGCGACTCGTCCTCTTGGGTGTCATCATCAACATCGACAACGTCATCGACATCCTCATTACGGACACGACGGTCAGTGTTGCGGCCGCGGCCACCGCCGCCAGCACCGCGCTCCCGGTCGTTGGTCGGTCGGGCAAGATATGGTAATAAGGCCAATTCGCGCGCCACCTTGATGGCATTGGCCACCTCGGCCTGGTGCTGCGTACAGTTGCCGGTGACTCGACGCGCGCGAATCTTAGCGCGATCGCTGATGTAGCGACGGAGTAACTCCACGTCCTTATAGTCGATCCATTCAGTCTTGCTCAGACAAAAACTACATGGCTTTTTCTTAAATTTCTTGAGCGCATCAGCGGACTCCTTGCGGACCGGCCGCTTCTTCGTCGCGTTCTTACCCATTTTTAAAACGGCTCCTCATCGTAGTTAAAACTTCCAATCGACGGCTCAGGCACACTCGCTTGTGCCACGTTACGGCCACCACCGTCGCCAGCGCCTCCGGTACGCCGATCTGCCTTGGTCACCTGGGCGGTCGCCCACCGAAGCGAAGGACCAACCTCATCGGCTATGACCTGTATCTTGGATCGCTTGTCACCATCGGGGGTCTCCCATGTCCGCTGTTCAAGGCGGCCAGTGACAACGGCACGAGATCCCTTTTCGAGACTCTCGGCCACATTCTCAGCGAGTTCACGCCAGCAAACTACCTCAAAAAAGGAGGTGGACTCCTCCCAATCCTGCGTTTGCTGATTCATCCGACGCCGGTTGACGGCGATGGAAAATGTGGTCTGAGCCAAACCCTGCGACGTGAAACGAAGTTCTGGCTCCTTGGTGAGATTGCCAATCAAGGTAACAGTATTTCCGGCGGACATATTTTCTCCTGTCCTCGTGTCTTAGCGCGCTGCTCCTTTGAGGAGCGGCGCCTTTCCTGACTCTATCGCACGCTCGGGAAGGCGAACGATCTTGAAGCGGAGGACCTCATCAGCAATAGAGAGAACTCGATCGAGTTCCGTCACCGTCGCCGGTTCAGCTTGAAACCGGTGGAATGAATAGAATCCCTCAAGATGGTGAGCGATGGGATAGATGAGGGTCCGACGTCCCCACGTCGCCTTCTCGCCAATCGACCCACCAGCGGTCGTGATAATCGACTCGACTCGTTCAGTCACGCCATCACGAACCGCCTCCTCAAGCGAGGAGTCAGTAATCAGGGCTAGCTCATATGTTCTCAAAGGTACCTCCTATGGACCAGGCTCTTCACCAGGACTCCTCTGTCAGATGACAACACTGCCAAGTGACCACACCACCAAAGGATGGTGCAAGGAGCAGGAAAGCAATACAACGACCCCTACAACAGGAATCGATCGAAGACAGACTAGTGGTTCAGGTTCGGCTGCACTGCACCCTTGGCGCGCCGCTCGCCTATTTGGTTCGCTTGAACCTTCGTTCGATGAGGAAGTTCCAACGACAGGCCATACAGACCTCAACAATGCATACGTTAAGGTCGCTCACGCCGAGCATCGAGGAGTCGCTGAGCAGGCCACCCACCACTTGGCCACTGGCCGGCAGCCCTTTACCAAAGCCGTACGCAACGTGACGCAGTGCCTCTTGATCACAGACCGGACACGCGTCGCGCAAGACAACGCCAAAGCTCGCAGCAGCATCAAGAAGTTGTCTATCGGCATCACACACGTCAACACGACCAAGGCTCCCTCGTCGCAGATCGCCAAGGACACGTGCGCGCAGGAGCCGCAGATCCAGTGACGGACCATCGAAGCTTGACCGGCGAGACCTCTGTGGGTCGGCTTCTCCCATGGATCCACCATACCCCGATGGGCCCAACTCTAGTCATACGAATGAGGACAAGTCTTAACCTCGGTACCCACCAGGCGCACATCGCGGTAACGCTAGCCCATTGACCCGACGCTCACCAACAACCAGGAGACACCAATCGTATCGTTGGGCATGCTAGCCTTGGCACCCAAATGCATGCGTCTTTCCTGCAACGACACCGGACGGTTCTGCTCACAATGCTCGCCTTGGGCGCTCTTGCCCTCACCATCGGCACCGTCTTCGAGTTTCGCTTGCACGCGACGCTCCCACCGCTGAAGATCTCACTCAACCCGCCAACCATGCTGGTGGCAGCGGGCACTCAGCCCGAGTTCCACTGGCCAACCCAAGGGCAGGCCGCCGTGGCCATCCCTTCGCTGGCCGCGAATGCTCTCGCGTCAACCCCCAATCAACATCCGGTGCCCATTGCGAGCCTGGCAAAGTTGATGACCGCCTATCTCGTCTTAGAGCGCTATCCACTGGCCATCGGTTCGCAAGGACCGACCCTCACCATGACCTCCGCGGACGAGCAACAATACTACGATGACGTCGCCGAGGACCAGTCTTCGGTCGAGGTGACCGCCGGGGAACAGCTGAGCGAATATCAGCTGCTACAGGCGCTCCTCACACGTTCAGCCAACAACGTCGCCCAACTGCTCGCATCCTGGGTCGCTGGCTCTCAACGCTCCTTTGTGGCACAGATGAACCAAACCGCGACTCGCTTGGACCTCACCAACACCCACTTTGCTGACGCGAGTGGCTTCAACCCGGCAACCAAAGCCACCGCCCAAGCCGTCGCAACCATCGCCGCGATGGACATGCGCAACGCCGTCTTCGATCAGATCGTCGACGAGCATACGGTCACGCTGCCACTGGTTGGCACCCTGACCAACATTGTCGCCCGAATTGGCACAGCCAACGTGGTTGGCATCAAGTCGGGCTACACCATTTGGTCTGGCGGCTGTGCCGCTATCGCCACCGAGGAGCAGTCCCCCTCCGGCTCCTTCCCGGCGATCGCCGTCGTCCTCAACCAACAGGGGCCGGCCTCACTCCATCATGCAGCAAGCATCGCTGAGCAACTCGCAGATGAGGTTGGGGCGGGCGTTGTCCACATTGACGGGGTGAGGGCTCACCAACGGATTGGTTCCCTTCGCATTCCTTGGCTAGGGCGCGTGGGATCGTCCGTCGACCTCACCCTCACCCGCTCACTCAAAGTAGCCCTGTGGCCTGGGCAAGCGATCACCTATCATGCCCATCTCACCAGCGCGACCCATTTGATCGGCCGCCCTGCAGGGGCGGTCGCGGGCTATCTGGTGCTCAGCTGGCCGATGCATACCGAGCGCATTGCCATCGTCACCACTGGTGCGATACCCCCGCCGAGCCGTTGGTGGCGACTCCTACACGCCTAGACCGGCACGGGTAGAGGCGACGACTCCAACAGTGCCCGAACGAGCTACCGACGATGCCCCTTCCCGAGGAGTATGTTACTTTGAGGGTACATTTCGCCAGTACTGATTTGGCTAGCACCTAAAGGGTACGTGTCGCCTGGGGCACAAGGAACGTCACGAGGGGCCTAGCCACGCATCCGCCCATCCACACGCTGTCACCGACCTGGTCGAGACGGCACCAACGCCGGCTCACGTTACCAGTAGCGCGACGCCGTCAGGGTCAGACAAGACCGCGTTTGAGCGTCCTAACTTTTGCCAGGTGAAGCCGCTCAAGCGATCTGATCACATACCAGCCAAGGTCTACCTGGGGTGCGTGAAAGGCCAGTTTTGCCGCAGTAGGAAGCTCATGATGATTATTATGCAGCCCTTCGCCGAAGGTCAGGAGCGCAAGCCACTGATTATTTGTGGCCAAATTCTGGAAGGGCCTCTTGCCAAATCGATGGCCTATTGCATTCACCGCAGCACTCAAGGTGAGGTAAAGCACCAGATGGACAACAGAAATAACAACGGCTAACTCAACCCCAAAAAGCGCGACCAAGATCCCAACCCCGAGACCAAGACCCAGGTACGAGTGCGAAAATACATAACGATCCCAGCGATCAGGTTGGAGATCCTTGGTAACCCGCTCGATGGCTTCCCTATTTTTGGCGGCCCGCCGATAATAGAAGAGGTTAAGGAGCTGGATCTTCCAGTAGCTCTCAACGATCGGTGAGTGTGGGTCTCCAGCGACGTCCGTGTGCGCGTGATGGATCCGATGGACTCCAACCCACTCACGACGCTGAATCCCGGTCGTGAGCCACAACAACAGCCGGACTACGAACTCGACCGCTGGAGCTAGCTTAAGCGCCTTATGCGAGAGTGTCCGGTGTAAATAGAGCGTTGTCAAAAGGATCGAGAGCTGGGTAATAAAGAAGGCAAAGATGAGGGCAAATAGCACCCTGCTAAGCATACTTCTCTTGGCACGCTCATTCCGTCCTTAGAATGCGAATCCTTAGGAAATGCGTAGGTATCGGTTGCTATTTCCTTGGTAACTGCAATCATTTTCCCCCACTCCTTCTCTCCGAACACACGACGCGCTTTTAGCGACCGAACGAGGGCATTGATCAACCACGACCGCCACGCGAGCAGACACATCTGACAACGATCGCACGATCAGGACACCTCCTCGGTGCCTACACAACCTCCGGTGACGTTGGCTAGGTTGTACTGGAAAGAAAGAGGGCACTCCCGAACAAGAAAGTCCACAACATGACCAAGAACAACGAGGAGCCGACGCCAAGGGACCGAGCAGCCTGGTTTCTGTTGATCGCTCGGGCCCTACGCGAAGTGGGCTTTGGTGTGATTGCCATCATTCTGCCGCTCTACTGGCACGAACAACATATCTCGGCACTTGAGATTGGAGCCTTGTTCACCGTCGCGCTACTCGGGTCGTCATTGATCTCCCTCTTCATTGGTCGCTACGTCGACCACTTCGGCCGACGTCGGCTGCTCATGCTCAGTTCGTTCCTCTGGTTCGTCGCCGCTCCCTTCCTCCTGGTGACCAAGGAGCCGCTCCTCCTCGGCGTCATCATCATCCTGGGCAGTATCTCCCCAACCGGCAAGGAGGTCGGACTCTTCCTCGGTATCGAACAGGCGATGCTGTCGAAACTTGTCAAGGGGCATGCCCGCACGAAGACCTATGCCTGGTTCACCTTGGTTGGCTACACGGCCACCGCGGTTGGTGCGCTGATCGCCGCCCTCCTCGGCTTCGAACTAGGACACGCGTCAGAGATCTCAACTGGACTGTTTCGCGTCGTTGTCCTCGCCTATAGTGCAATCGCCCTGATCCAACTCATTCTCTATGCGGTGGTTCCGAATTCGGTGGAACAGATCCTCAACAACTCCGAGGCCGTGAACCCTCAACCCCGCCATCACCCCACAGCACAGGTCCGCAAGGTGGTCCGCACACTCACCGCCCTGTTCACCGTGGACGCCTTTGGAGGAGGTTTGATTGTGCAAGGGCTCCTCGTCTACTGGTTCCGTGTCAAGTTTGGCTTTGACCTCACCCAGATCGGGCTGCTCTTTTTTGGTACCAACCTCTTCTCCGCACTATCATCCTTGGTGGCCGCCTCAATCTCCAAACGGTTTGGACTCTTGAACACCATGGTCTTCACCCACTTACCCTCCAACATTCTCCTCGCACTGGTACCCTTTGCCCCGACAGGTCTCCTCGCCGCAGTGGTCCTGCTTGCACGTCACATGCTGTCGCAGATGGACGTCCCCACCCGCCAGGCCTATACGATGGCGATCGTCGATGCCGAGGATCGCGGGTACCTCGCCGCGACAACCAATGGCGCACGGAGTCTCGGAACGGGAGCGTCACCACTCATCGCGGGAGTCTTTCTCTCGAGTACCTCACTCTTTGCGTATCCCTTCGTCATAGCCGGCGGACTCAAAGCAGCCTACGATATCGTCATCTACAGCATCTTTCGCCGAGTTCCTACCCCCTACACCGAGACGCAATAGCTCCCCCAACTCACTCCTCCAACGTCCTCACGCTAGCGAGACACAGCCGTGATCGACAGAACGATGGGTCAGGGCGACTATGGGCAGGGCCAGGGAGCCAGGATACGCGTCGGCGACACGAACCACACCTCTCATAGAGCATCCCTCCCGCGCGGCCGACCGAGACCAACGCGGGCAACACTGGACTTACCGTTCGTACATCAACTCGATGAGATCGCGAGCTGACGGAAGCGCACCCATCGATGCGTCCTCACCAAGGACTCCCTCGGCCAAGGCGAGCTTGGATGCATGCAGTTCAGTGATCGTCTCTTCGATCGTCCCCCGCGCAATCAGCCGATACGAGGTCACTGGTCGACTCTGGCCGATACGATGTGCCCTGCCCATCGCCTGCTCCTCGACCGCAGGGTTCCACCACGGATCAGCGATGATCACGTAATCAGCCGCCGTGAGATTCAGGCCGACCCCGCCCGCCTTGATGCTGATGAGGAAGAAGTTCGCGTTTCCTGACTGGAAGCTTTCTACCTCGCGCGCCCGTTGACTTGCCGGCGTCGACCCATCGAGGTACTGATAACGTAGTCCCGCCGTATCAAAGGCCTGGCGGACGAGGGAGAGAAAGTCAACAAACTGCGAGAACACAAGCGCCTGATGTCCGTTATCTTGGATTTCACTCGCAAGCTC
This sequence comes from Ferrimicrobium sp., assembly GCF_027364955.1. Lineage (NCBI taxonomy): Bacteria > Bacillati > Actinomycetota > Acidimicrobiia > Acidimicrobiales > Acidimicrobiaceae > Ferrimicrobium > Ferrimicrobium sp. The sequence continues at coordinate 5,768 of NZ_DAHXOI010000023.1, read as the reverse complement.
CAAGAGCGCCTCCACCTTCGAACCTACGGCACCAAAGGTGGGTTCTGCCAATCGTATATCACAGGCGGCCCGACGAAGTCGCGTGAGCTCTGCGAGGATATGGAAGCTGGCTTGGGCCTCGTTATGTTCAAGAGCCACCTCGGCGGCCTCGATCGCACGCAGGCGCATCGCCTCGTAGAAGTGTGCCTCATCTTCTCGCGGCTCTACCGTCAGCGTGAGTTCGGTTCTCGGCGGCAAATCGGTGAGTACATCGGTCTTCAAGCGCCGCAGCACGAAGGGGCCGACTATTTTTCGAAGCCGCCGCCGTGCATTTTGGTCCTTATCGCGCTCCACTGGCGTCACGAATCGTCTCCCAAACTGTGTAGGGGTCCCTAACAGCCCTGGGTTGAGGAAATTCACGATCGAATAGAGTTCGGTCAAATGGTTTTCAATCGGTGTACCCGACAGCGCCATCTTGAAGTCTGCATCGAGACCACTCAGCGCTTGCGTACGCTTTGCAGCGATGTTTTTAATCGCCTGGGCCTCATCGACGATGAGCGTCCTCCAGTGGCGCGAGGACAGTAGATCCTCGTCTTGGATCAACACGCTGTACGAGACGACGACGACATCGTGACCGCTCGCATCGGCAACCACCCTCGATCGATCTGCCCGAGCGAAGTTGATCGGGTTGAGCGTAGGGGCAAAACGCAACGTCTCGTTGATCCAGTTGTCCACCACCGAGGTCGGACAGACTACCAGCGTCGGGTCCCCGTCGCTTCGCACCCGTGCAAGCGCCACCGCCAGCGCCTGGAGCGTCTTGCCCAATCCCATGTCATCGGCGAGACACGCACCAAACCCTGCCTCAGCCAGACGAATCGCCCAGGCAAAACCCTCACGTTGGTAGGGTCGTAGTTCCGCTTCGAGGGTTGAAGGAACAACAGGAACCAACTTCTGGGCCAGGTGCAGCCGCTCGATCAGCTGCGCCGCACTCGTATCAAACGTCGCCGTGGCCCCATCGGTGAGCTCCTCAAGGGCACCGATTGCTAACTTGGAGGCTTTGATCTCCTTGCCAGAGCTGTCGGTAATTGCCGCGAGTTCAAGGACCCTCTCCTTTAACGATCCGGTTAAAGCGAGGTACTGACCCTCCTTAAGCGTCACGAACTTCGCACCACTGGTGGCAGCAGCCATCAGCTCTTTGAGCGCAAACACCTTCTCGTCGTCCAGCGCTATCCCACCCCTGACCGCCAACCAGTCCTTCTGACTCGACACCGCGACCCGTAGTGCACCTAGACCAGGCGAGAGCACCTGAATCGCCTTGCCCTTGGGCCAGTCAAGATCGAGCTCGTCAAGAAAAGCGTTGAGCGTCTCGAGCGCGTCAAGCGCCTCGTCTGCAGTAGGGAAGTCAATCTCATTCGCAATATCCCCGTGAGCGACCCCCAGTGCCTCAACGACTCTGCCGGCGAGCTCTGCCTCCCAATCGAGATCACGAGTCGTCGCCACCGTCTCTGCGTCGATCCTTGCGACTACTTTGGCACGCCCGACACCGGGGACCAATCTCGGCCCCTGCGGCCCGAGTGGCGCGGCCACAATACGCATGGTGATTCCCTCTCCCTGTGGTTTGAGTTCACAGCGCAGCTTCGAGGCCGTGTCGACCACTCGCCCCGTGACAACCTCGTCAGACTGGATCTCGAAGTGGGCGCTTAGAGCCGCTAACGTCGAGTCCATATCTCGAACAGCTTCACGAGGGACCTGAAAGCGCTTGCCCATCAGCTGAATCGCCTGCCGTTGGGCCTTCGAGAGCCGGATCACCACGAGCCGAGAGGGAGGCTCCACCATCACCCGTAAAATCTCTGCATCTGGGGCCCGACCCCAGCTTGTCGCGTTGGCTTGATCCACCAGATCGGCGAGCGACGGCGGTTCGACTCTCACCTCGAGTCCATCATCGGTGCGTGCCACCACTATTTCCGGGCGACCCTCCACGACCTCGATGAACCGATCCGGGTCGGTGTTCAAGACAACCCGAGGGTGTCCAATCAGGCTCATCATGGCCGCACCGAGATCCAGTTCATAACGACCGCCGCCACTGCCGGAGAGTTTGCGGATTGAACGCAGCACCCGAGCGTCTTCGCCAGGAAGCTCACTGTCAGATACCAAGCGTGCCAAGCTCACAGTCTTGGGCTTACCCCATCCACGGACTCCCTTAGTTTGAAGACACGGTTCGACGGAACGGAGATGTCCATTCCCAGTTTGGTTGATCATCCAAACATAACGACTTATACGCTCGGGCGCCTCCTCTCCAAGAGCACGGAGGGAGTCGAGCACCAGTTGCCAGTGGGGTTGGGGCGCACCGACAAAGAAGGGGGCAGCATCCTCTCCCCCGGTGGCATGCACAAAGGCCGTTGTAGTCAATTCGACTAATCGAACAAAGCCACAGGGTGCGAAGACCGCCAGCGCTCGATCGTGTGCACGCTGGAGATGTTCACCCGTTTTGGATCGTACCGACTCCAGTTCAGGTGCTAACCAGTTGATCAACAAGAGATCGGACAGTGCATCTAGACCACGGGAATACGGCTGGACAAAGACGTCGGGGTCGAGTCCCTCTCGTCCGAGCCGCACACGGATCGCATGTGCCCACTTACCAAAGAGAGAGAACCGGGGAGGGTTTTTCGAGTGAGAGCTGGCGATGCAGTACTTGAGAGCTCGTTCCAGATCGGCGGCAGTGCCGGAGGCTAGCAACGCCATTGGATACCAGAATTCCGTCACCGGATACAGTGGTGCAGAGCGGGTACGGGTCACCTTGGTATAGCCAGCCATGGCGCTAGCGTAGGTCTGGGCCCCCAATGCGTACTCCCCAGACCGGATCAGCTCCAAGGCATCGAAGAATGGAGTATACAATCCCAGTTCATCGCCGATATAGGATTGCACCTGATCAACCTGTCCTCGGAGGAAGAGCACTTGGGCCAGCGCCAAATGGAGCTGGGGGTCGACAAACTCCTGATCTAATAGGACTTGCACCATATCGATCACCGAGACGTCGAAGTCCCAGAGGTGACTTGCCAACGCTTGAGCGGCAACGAGCTCGCCCCACTCTGGTGCCAAGTTCTCAAAGAGGCGAGGATCGAAACGATCAAAGAACGCCTCCCGTAGCTCGTCAGCCTCCAGACCATGCATTGCGTACCGAGAGTGTTCATTGGCTGATCCGGGCCGCCGCATCGCGTTCAGACGAAGTCGACCGATGTCGAGATACCGATCCAATGCATAGGCGCGGTAACCGGCACTCCGTAGCACCCCAACGAGTTCCGAGTGATGAACCGTCTCGACCAGCTCAAAGTACAGATCGTTGCCGAGTTCGCCGGCGATTTTTGCATAGCCTGCCACACGGTCCGATAGCAGATAGCCAGCCACATCGAGCTCTATCCATGCGGCATCCGATTTGGTCTTGGTGATCGGGCCATCCACGATGCCAGCGCGGACCATCGAATCAAGCACCTCATAGCTCAGCTTTTTCGTCGTCAATCCCCACTGAAGTGCCATGGCCTTGGCCAGACTGGTTGCGGTATGCGATAACAGTTAAGACACCTCCTCGTTGGCGCGGCAGCTAGCCAGTTGGCCTTGTGTCCATGCTACCAAGCGCTATCGCGATCGCACCGTGGACGCCAGCGCGCCATCGCCGATACTCAAAGTTCAGACCTGCAACCACGTCCATGCGCGAGAACCCTCGATCAATCCGTGACCGGTCAGAGCGTCTATGGGCCTTCGCTCGGCTCGGGCTCGATGAGTGGCCCGCACCCAGACTGCTACAATGAAGCTAACATAGTTAGCGTTATGACTTCCACTCCTGACGTTGACCAGACACACGCAGTCCCTAAAGCGGCCCTCAGCCTTCCTCCCGTCTCGCGGGCAAAGCCAACTGCACTCCACGAACAGGTTGCCGCAGAGATACGGCGCGCCATCGCGGAGGGCGAGGCCAAACCTGGCCAGCGCATTCCACAGGCACGAGACTTAGCGGCCGAACTTGGCGTCAATCCCAATACCGTACTCCGAGCGCTGAGAATGCTACGCGATGAAGGACTCATTGAGATGGGTCGCGGACGTTCCATTAAAGTCGCAGGCACCCAAGAACGCTCCCTCGTGCTTACCCGCACAGTAGAACTCCTTGCGTTTGCCCGCAAACAGGGTTACGAGCGCGACGAGCTGATCGCAATGCTGAGCTCACTTGCCTAGCCACTGCGGTGCCAATCGATACTTAACCATGGAACGCCACGCAGGTTTACACGCGGGCGACACCCAAAGGGCCGACGGCCAAGGCTCCTCCGGCCTGCGTTTTACCTCCGGAAAGCTGGGTCACCATTCCAACTCATCGAGAACTTCGATAGCTTCCCATCAGCACGATAGCGGACCACCAACTCCGAAAACAAAACCCCGTGTTGTGTCTTCATCGGACGCGCGAGCACAACCGTACTCTGCGGGAACAACGACATCTTCGAGGCGAAGCAGCTCGGGTTACAGAGATTAATCGCAAAGTCCGTCGTCCCCGTGGCACCACCTCGATTCCACCGAATCCATCGGGTTTTGGTGAGCATGGTATTGCCGTCGGCACAGGAGATCACGAAGTTCTTCGGTTCCACCACCGCGACATCCTTGCAGTTCAAAACTGCAACGGACCGATCTGCCACTGGAGTCGCTACCAGGTGCTTTGCCGTCGGGTTGCGATGAAGGGCCTGTTCTTGTCCATAGACCCCATAGCCGACCATCGCCAACACGAGGACGAAGAAGCCCGCCCAGATCAGGCGCCTACGCCGTTGGCGCCGTCGGGCTTCACGAAACAGGAGCTCCTCACGACGGCGATCGTCCACTGCCACATCATGACTACCTGGTACTGAATCCGTCGAGACTGTCATGAAGCTAGTATAGCTGTCTTCACTATCGCCAACTAACGACCGTCGCCGTCACGCAACGCTGATCATTTACACGAGCGATCTGAACCAGCCACGCGGTATGAGGACGGACGTTGTCTCCAGCCAGCGACCACATCGAGGGATTGGCGGTGGAGGGATACAGCGGTGTCCGCCACGATCGCGCACGTATCGCCTCTTCGGTCCCCAAGAATGCTTTTCGACCCAGAGGGCTTTGGGTTCATGCGAATCACGCCAGGGGCTCTTGTATGTGGAGTGACCCACCAAGCCCTGCGAGGGAGAGCACCGGTCACCTGGACCCAACCGAGAGCTGCGGCCCCCTCACTCCACGCAAGGAGGCCCCTGAACGGCAAAACCCCTGTTTGCACCTCGTACTGGCTTGGAGAAAGCACCGAGCCATCACCACCGCGAGATAGGTCCTGACTCATGCCGCCTTCGAATCGCACGATGATGTAGTGTTGTCCTATCATCAAAGGAGGATTCGGATGGGATTTTTATCGCGAGCTTTGGTCCCAAGGAGCGTGCGGCGTGCAGCGCACCCAGTGCGCACCAGCAAGAATGCGCTGACCCCGCGAGCAATCAAACGTGCCCGCCGAACACTGCATCCGATCGACAACGCTACCTACGCCGTCACTCGCTCCCTCAACACAAAGAAGCGCCGTGTTCCAGCGACGATCTACCACCACGGCAATTGCAGCATCAACCATCGTTCCCGCGACGCGGCGCAGAGGTGCCACCGGAGTTATTGACCGCCAGTAGCATAGCTTTCGCCACCTTCGGGCGGCTTCGGTCGGACAGGGTAGCAACAGTTGACGTATAGATGTGCTATAGTTACATATAGTGAACTTGCGTGAGTGGGCACTGTCCCAAGGT
>NZ_DAHXOI010000022.1 GCF_027364955.1 Ferrimicrobium sp. | reverse complement strand
AATGCCATGCAGTTTTGATGTCCGCCAGCGTGCAATTCTTTGGCCGCCAGCATGCAGTTTTGGATGTCCGCTAACACCATTCTTCGAGAAGATGCCTTGCGAGATCTATACAAATGCCAAGATCAGCTTCGACGAAGCCATTCTCAAAGCACTGAGGCGTGTACTGGCTCCCCATGTCTAAATTGAATCGATAGCAACCAAAACACATCAATGAAGAGGCTACTCCTCCGCACCCTCCCAAGGCTTCCCGAGCAAGATGAGTGACAGATAGGGCCAGCAGCCTAAGAATTACGACAATGGCGGGATCAGCGTCCACCGCTGGCCACGGTTATTGGGAAGATGATCGACCGAAAGCCTCCATCCCGCTCCCTCTAGGGCCCGCCACGACCTCTTCAGGCGTGCAGACACTCCCTTCGCGGTGGGCCAGGACCGTCCATAACGACGAGCCAGTTCATCATCTGGGTCCAGCATTGCCAGTAGGTTCGCAGCCGTGCCACTCCACGCAACACGAATCGTGGCTGTTAGGGCGTCGAAGAAGGGATCGTCGCTCACCGTATCGCCAAGGAGTGCTGAAGTCGCTACGGCAAGACGGGACAGGGTATCGGTCCCCCGTCGTTGATCTGCAATAAGAGCGATCCGACCGAGGGCGGCAAGCCTGGGCATGGAATGAGAGGAGGTGAGGGTTGGGGTACCCATGACCTCGACCAGTAGGTCGAGTAGTGCACCAAAGATGAACGGTTGCGCGATGCGCCAGGCCTTCGCGAGTTCATCCTCAGGCTTCACAATATCCAATCCACCCAAGGTGACCGGAACCATTCGTGAAATGAGATCTGGGCGGAGCACAGGAACTTCAATCGAGGTCATGGTGATCGGACGTCGAACAGAAAGGGTCACGGTGTCAGTGGTGGTGTGGAGAACCCGATACGTCTCCTCGTGGCCGGTGGCAAGGGTGCAGAGCAGATCCTGCTGCTCGGCCGTAAGGGTTGAAAGATTGTCTAGACCGAGCACCCAACCTGCAGAGGCACCCACAATGAGATCACGGTCATCGCCTCGGCGCATGTCAAGCTTCTTGCGAGCGACTGGCGATCCAATCGCCTCAGTGATCTTGTCAGCAGCCGTCGACTTTCCAGATCCCTCTGGGCCGCTTAGGTAAAGAATGCCGGCGGCGGTCTCGCGATCGGGGTGCATGGCGGTCAGCATCCACGCGACAACCAGGGGGCGATCAACGGGTCTTACCGGAACGAACTCCCAAAGATCATCCAGGCTGCCTCCGCGTGTAGGAACAGCCATAGCGCGCGCTGGTCCGCTTCGAAAGAAGCACTCGGGCTGGGCATGTACCGACCAGCCATCTCTATCGACACGAACAAACTCGTGGCCATTCCCACTATCCCACCACAAGGCACCGTCAGAAGAGCGACCCCATCTCACCCAGAGCTCACCAACCGGGTGAGCCTCCCCGCCCAACGCTCGAAGCGCAGTGATCACCGCATCCTTGCCGGGAAGATTGGCATGTGGAAAGAACTCCGCGAAGCGTGCGATAGCTCGGTTGATCGTCCAGTCATCCATGAGGGGAGCACACACTCCACCCAACGGGCGCCTGGACTTGCGGCGTGGAACGAGCCAAACTTGGCCGGCCGCATCACGGATTGGCCAGAAATAGGCAGAGAGAATTGCGTAGAGCCTCTTTGGCGCATTCGTTATGGTGTGAGTTCCCTTCCCGTCGAAGTACGTCAGCGCACCAATATTACGGTTTGCTTGATCCTTGGGGCGATAGGTGCGCGGGAACGGAACATCGTTACCAGCAACCACTCGGAAAGGAGTATCAAGGGCTGGCCCGGCTGCGCAAGGTTCCTCTCCTCCGTAATCGTCCCACACAGTATCGCTTGGTGCATCAGTGGTCTCTGACGCTAGGAAATCAGACTTATCGTGCAAGATGCTGTTCACTGGAGAACTCTTCCTTTCTAGTCGCACCAGCGCAGCTACGAAACTGGGCTGTAGAGGCCTCGTCGCAGCTAGATCGGCTAGAGCGCAATCCGGTCAATGGAGATGGTCGGTTCGCACTCGGCGACATCCGAGTCAGCACATGCGAGAACATTCAACGCACGAATGAAGGGACGAACAGCAACATCACGAGCAACCGGTGATAGCACGCCAACCGCAGGGTCTGCTCTTACCAAATCTGCAACGTGAGCGCGAACAAGCGTCCAGTCTGAGTTCCACAACCCTTGGGAATGTGCGGCCAGGAGAGATGGACGAAGACGCGACCGATGATCGGGGCGGGTTCCAGCAAAGAGGCGCCGAATCGCAGTAAAAGATACCTCTGGGAGCGACTGAGGACAGAGCTGATCCATTGCCGCAAAGGCGGATGAGGGCAAACGGGGATAGGGATACTCCAACAACACAGACTTTAGAGGTGGCCACAACGTCTGCAACCAACAGATCGCAGCCTCGGTTGGACTGAAACCAGTCAAGTGATGCAGGGCTTCCAAGGAAGCTGGCAAGAGAGCATCCAGCTCCACATCTTCGCTCAAGTAGTCAGAGAATCGGGTATTGGGCTTCTCGATGGACAAACGCTCAGCTAGTCGATAGAAGTCCACCCTCCGTCGCCTAGCAGTTACACGTAAAGCTTGAGTTGTTCCCTCCTGAAGGCTCAGCTTTCCAGCCTGAACCTGAGCGGTGGCCGCACAGATGCGCCGTACGGCCCGATCGGCATCATCGCCGGCAAAATGCCGAGTAGCGTAGCTCTGAACCTCTGCCGACCAGATGAGGTCAAGCTGGAGCACGACTGCTAGGAGTTTGTAGTCTCGGTCAAGTAAACCGCTCCCCATGGAGACACTCGGTGCCGCGCGCAACGCTACTGGCAGTTCCGGGGCACCCTGAACGAGTTGTACAAGGGTCGCCATGTCACCCCTACCTCCTCGCTCCCGAGACTCTTCCTCGGGAACGGTTGGCAATGGGAGTCGTCGCAAGGCCAGAAGCAAAGGCTTCCAGGTCGCATCGTCGAAACAATCGTCTCCGTCCCAACTTCACTGATTGAAGCTCACCAGAACCAACGAGTTGAAACAGACGAGAGCGGCTGATGCGTAATGCGGTCGCTGCCTCATCGATGTCAAGCAAGATGCCAACAGGTGATTGGGAACGAGGTTCGGATAGGGTCTGATCGATACTGGGTGTGGTGTGTGTCATACCATCCAGTAAAGCGTGGACGAATTATTCGATTACCGGGCAATAATATGTGAAAAACCTCACAAATATGTGAAATTGTGTTTGTTCAGCCACCCCACTCGCGTTGATTATGCTACAGTTGGTGCCATGGCACGTACTCTTCGCGAGGCTAGAACTGCTGCTGGTCTCACTCAGATGCAATTAGCTGAGCTGCTACTCCAGGCCATCAGGGCCGCTGGAGAGGACTGGGGACCAACGCGAGCAGAAAATATGCAAGGTCAAATAGCACGGTGGGAGCGTGGCACGTCGTCGCCAAGTGCCCACTGGTGGCCTTACCTGCACAATGTCTTACCTGATTCGGCGCCACCCGATGATGGAGACGTGCATCCCCCTATGACGCGACGTACCTTCTTGATGGGTACGGTTGGAATCACCGCCTTGTCAGCATCCGCAGCCTCAGCCCGTTCGCTTGGAACAGTCGCGCGCTTCTCCCTCTCCCCCATCGCTTCATTTGAGGGGACAGATCTCGCCGATTATCAGGAACGAGTGCACCAGACAGCACAGCGTTATCGAGGTGGGCGGCCGCAGTCCGTGGAGACTGAGGCAGTCAATCTCCTAGGCGAAGGTCTCTCATATCTCTCGAGTGCAAGAAGGCAACGTGCTGACATCGCCGTTGCCACAGCTTGGGTCGCACTGCTCGCGGGACGGTTGGCGTTCTTTGATCGTAATGATCCAGACACCGGCGAGGCGCACTTTGCAACCGCAGCTGCATTAGCACAGACCGCAAGGGACAATCCCTTACTGGCGGCAATCTTGGCCCACCGTGCATTCATTGCAGGTTTTGGAGGTAACCACGCGGGCGCAGCCGGATGGCTTCGACGCGCCGACCTAACCGCGCCGCGGCGCGGCCAGCCCATGTTGAGGTCCTGGCTCCATTGCGTGCGCGCTGAACTCGCAGCGATCGCGGGAGATCCTAGTACGGCGCTCAAACAAATGCGCGCTGCCGATGAAGGACTGAATCGCCAAGGAGAGATGCCTCAATGGTTTGACTGGTACGACGAAACACGAACCGCCTCCTTTGCAGGAACAGTCGAACTCGCAGCAGGTAGGTCAGAACAGGCGGCCCAGCACCTTGCCGACGCACTGGAACAGATCACAGAGATCAAACAACGCGCGGTTGTGTGCTTTGACTTAGCCATCGCTTACAGCACCACGGCACCCGAGCAATCCATGCAATATGTCACCGAGGGACTCACGCTCGTCAGAGAGCGACCCTACCTCATGGCAATCAATCGGCTCCCAACGCTCGAAGCATCCTTGCGAGGGACTCCTTGGGCAACAGATCTCCGTGAGCGCGAGCGGGAACTACTCGGGGTTGGCTAGCAGGGCTGTCAGTTCCGTGAGCGAATTGATCGTGGCAAGACAACGCCTCTCGACCTCTGGATCCTCCATGACGTATCCCCACGGTCCGCGCCGGATGAGCACGGTCGCCATTCCAATCCTTTGCGCCGGCGCGATGTCGTTGTCGAGTCGATCCCCTACGTAAAGAATCTCAGAAGCTCCAACGCCAGCCAAGTCGATGATCGCGCGAAAGAACTCGCTGGACGGTTTCGCCACCCCTAAGCCATCGGAGGTAGCAATCCAGTCGGCAGCGAAGTTGAGCTGACGCAGGATCGCCTCGGAACGAATCGTCTGATTACCCGCGATGCCAACACCAAAGCCTGCGTCTTGCAGTGCCTTGAGGCCAGGTCTCGCGTCAGGATACAGATCCGATTCGTCATAGGTCTCAGGACGCCCCGCCTGCACTCTGGCTTCTCGTTCGACAGCGAGATCAAAGCCTGGGCGAAACACTTGAAAGGTATCTCGATAATCGCCACCTCTTGCAAGAATCGCCCCAAAGGCTGCCGAGAAGGTGTGGCGAGGAACACCGAGCCAGTCAGCCCATGACCCATACTCTCGAGACTCATCAACAAGAGTCTCCCCGACATCAAATACAACGGTTCGAATCTTCGGATTGGGTGGGTTCTTAAGTCGTGTCACGACTTCAGGTTACCCCCGGTGTGGGAAATCTTCACCGACTCACATGGTGCATTGGGAGGGTGTCAATGTTGGACGGTCGCTACATCCCGCGATGCTAATCAGTGGTCAGCCGGGTCCCCTGATGAAACCGAATGCGCCAGGAAGACAGCGAATCCTTCACCCAAATCGAACTTCGAAGAGACCCTGGTTTCCCGACGATGCGATAGGTCAGTAGCACGACATCCTCCGAAAGCGCCACGGGCGAAAACTCCACGGCTTCCCCGGACACTCCCGGGTCGGCCTTGAGAGCAGATGTGATGACAGCGGAGTCCCAGATGCGACCAGATGCCCCGTGCTCAACAAAGTCAGGATGCAGGAGTTCTGCCACAGACTCGCCCACCGCGCGCACTGATGGGTCAAGTAGTTGCCGTTCATGGCGTACTACTTCGGCTAGATCCTCGGGTGTTACCACTTGCGAAATTCTATTGGCCCCCTGATCAAGGGGTGCGGCTCACGAAGGGATCCCTAACGCAACCGGAGCATCGGACAACGCGGGACCTGTGAATAGGTCCGTAGCCATAATTTCACCAAGAAAGTGAGATCGGAGTCGAATACGATCGGCATCACCCCGACAGACATCAGAGATTCGCCACCAGTTCCTCAATTTCGCGACAACAGCGAGAGTCGGAGAGGGGATGCCAGCGATCCGGCGGTTGTAACAGCAGAGAGCGTGTCATATTTTGCGTCATGGAATCTCGCCAAACCGTGGTAATTCATGACAGGCCGCGAGGAACACTCCTTTCTGAACTGCACTGATGATAATTGATGACTAAATATGGAGGGTTCGATTCGAGCTCCTGCATTGGAGCCTCGACCCCCTGGTAGTCGTCTGGCTACCTTAAGGAGTCCTGCCCTCACGTCTGACGAATCTGGTATCACGTCGCTGGCGCTCTACCATACGGCCCTTGCACCGGCTGCCGGGGCGACGGGCGCAGAGGATGACGGGTGGCTAGAAACCTATCGCTACGAGGCCAGGGCGACCAAAGCAATCACAACTCGAAGGTATGTCCTCAGGATTGGGAGCCCTCCACCTTCACTTCCCGAAGGAGACTACCGACCTGGACCGAGAACTCAGAGTAGAAGTCACGAGCCGCACGCCGTTGGACCTCAAGGTGGCGGGGATTGACTCTCCAAGCCCTTTGGGACTCCTCACTGTCGAACACTACGATTGAGCATCGCTCACCATCTTGGGCTTGGTAGGTCTTAAAGAATCGAAACCCGGGTTGGTTCCGGGCGAGCTGCTCGAGATCGTCAGCAACGAGTTCGTAGTCTTGGTGATCTGGTTTAAGGCGGGAGCGAAAGACCGTCAGAACCTCTTGGGAACCCGGGAGTCCCTCGTGGTCCTCATCCTTGGCAAAGGGATCGTGATCTGGGTCATCATTCCACTCGTATTCAATCGCACTGGCCACCTCTCGTGCTTGGGTCTCACCCAAGAGATGAGCCACCAAGGCGAGCGTCATATCCATGCCGGCAGCCACCCCCGAGGAGGTCCACCGGTCTCGATCTCTTACCCACCGGGCCCTTGGTTCAAAACTGATGTTCGGGGCCATCTCTTGGACCCACTCCATGGCACGCTTGTTGGTGGTTGCACGGTAGCCATCTAAGAGTTGAGCTCTTGCCAGCAGGGCTGCACCGGTACAGATCGAGGCGACGAGTGATGCTTGGCGTCCGTAGGAGCCTAGCCAGTCGATCCATGCTTTGTCGTTGACCAATCTGCGCGTACCCATTCCTCCCGGAACCATCAAGAGTTCAACGCTTGGTGCCTCCGACATCGCGGCAGTGGGCATGATGGAGACCCCTTGAACGCTGCTCGTGGGTTTGAGCTCTTGGCCAATCAACGTGATCGCGAATGCTTCGGGAAGCTTCCCGAGGATCTCCAGGGGACCAGTGACATCAAGCAGCTCGAAGTCCTCAAAGAGGACCATCCCCACCTGTAATGGTCGCTGGTTCAACGGGAATTCCTCCTGACATAATGATCGCGGAGCACCACATGTGACCAGACGCCCCATACGCCACCAAGTCAGCGTATCGCGCCTTTACCGCAGACTCGCCCAGCGCTCGCACTGATGGGTCAAGTAGTTGTCGCTCACGGCGAACTACTTCGGCGAGATCCACGAGTGTTACCAACTGCGTAATTCAATTGATGGGCTCACCAAGTTGTGAGGCTCATGAGCAGTACATGCCCGAGAGCGGAGCCTCTGACACCGGGCCTTCCACTAGAACATCGGCATGCGAGCATTGGTAATCAAGAACACGCCGTGATGAGAAGCTCGTCATTCGCAGCAACGCCAGCCGACCCCAACGATGCATTCACCGAATATTCACCCGCTCAAGACCTCGTCCGCGGCTTCTGGTTGATCATCAACTGGCCTCTCAATGTGAATGTTCAAAGGTGCTTCAATGCCAATGCGCACCGAATGACCGTCCACCTCGACGATCGTCAGCACAATATCGCTGCCAATTCGTACCCGCTGACCTTCCTTACGCGTGATAACAAGCATCCATGCCTCCTGCGACCAAACCTAGTCGGACTCAATCCCTTCTGACGGACGCATCGCCCACGATGTTGAAGCTCGAGCGCAACGCTCCGACCCGGAGTGGAATACCATCGACAGTCTTTTAAGCACTACTCTCGCAAAGCAAGACATCGCCAGGGTCTCCATCAGGTTTATGACCTCTGTCGTGGGGATCGAACGAGCTCTGTCCCAAGTAGCTCAGCCACAAGCTCTTTACCAACACGAGCCGTGAGCCCATCGAGTGCGAGCTGATACGCTGCTTTAGCTTCGCCAACTGCTCGGTCTAGCTTGGCGATAGTCGCCTCGCGAGTCCTCTCGGTCCGATCGAGGCGGTCCCTGGCAATCAACGCCTCCTCCATTGCTCGGGTATCGGCCTTGGCCTTTTCTCGTATGATGGTGCGCTGTGCGTCGGTGGGCCTTGTCACCATGATCAGATCTCCTTGGTTCACGCGGAGTTAAGCTGATAGCTCCCCTCACCCGTTGTGCCGATGTCGTGGAAAGTCGTCATGACTTCTTAAGTAGTCCCCACTGCGCTCTCCCCCAATGGGGCAAGCATCGCCAAGTGAGTGTGCCGTCTCTTCGGATAGTTCCTCGACCATTGCGCGCAGAATCACCGAAAGCAGTTCTGAAGTTGCCTTTGCCAAGCGAAGGGTGGCCTGCTCTAGGTCTGCGGTCGCAACACTGAGCTTGAATTCCCACAGGAGAATCTAGCGAAGAAGGGAGACGTCCGACTTCGGGAGGACGGTGGTCAACTTTGGGGACAGCGGAAAGAAGTAGCCGTAGTTGTTGAGAAACAGTGGCTGAAAGTTGTCACACTTCTGGACCGGTCCTGGAACGCTCACGGATCCCGATGGCGTCGGTATCGAGAAGACCTCGACGCAGGAGACCAAGTCGGTCAAACGCGTAGTCGCGGAGTTGACATGCCCAGCTGGGTTCGGTTTCACATTGTCCGACCCGTACCAGATCTCAGCCTTCGCTGCTGGTGCCAGGGTAAAGACTGGACCCGCTGGAGGCTGACCTTCGACAATGATCGTCACACCATCGGGTAGAGGTGGCGACGTTGCCGACAGCGCCTCGGACTGGGAACCAGTGACAACAATGCGTTCCATTTTGGGTATACCACCACCCAATGAACAGCTCGTTCCTGAGGTGTTCTCGATCATCTTGGCATGGAACTCCTGGTTCATGCCGATCGCCTGGATGTAGGCGTTGTAAAGAGCTCTATAGTCGTCACTATCAGTTGGGGTAGTAATCGTCAGTTGAGCCGCTGTGCATGAGGGCGCATTCGTGCTCGCGGTGGGTTGCGTCGAAAACTTCGACTTCGGCGAAATCCTGGCTTTCGCTACCTGAGAGGTTGATGATCGCTTTATGGTCTTTATACCAGACGAGTGGGCGCCAAAATAAACTGCTACACCAATAGGTACAATCACGACGACTGAAGCAAGTTTCCAAATCTTATTAATCAGAATTCCGCTCCCATCTCTGATACTCTAGCCTCTGTTGCCCTTCGCAGTAGAAGTTAATGACTCTTTATTGTGGATATCGCCAGTAACTGGTATCGAAGTTCTCCCCTCTTCTGGCTCCGTCGTCATGAAATAGCATGCCATCGCCGCCACTATGCCCACCAAAGAATTCGCCGCACTTCCCGCTACCACACCAACTGCCCAATGTTTGCGTAGGATTCGTGGCACAATCACTCCCGGATACCACTCGAGGGTTTTGGAACTGACCTATCCGATGCTTCCCCTGCCGCGGCGATAGCTGCCTCGCGAGTCCTCTGGCCCCGATTGAGGAGTTCTCTGGCAATCAGCGCCTCCTCCCTCCATTGCGCGGGTATCGGCCTTGGCCTTTTCTCGCATGATGTTACGCTGTGGGTCGGTGGGTGTGCGTCGGTGGGCTCTGTCGCCATGGTCGGTTGTCTTTGGCTCACGGGGAGTCAACCGGATAGCTGCGCTCGCCCGTTGTACGGATGTTATGGGAAGTAGTCGGTGGTCATGCAACGCCTCTGTAGCTGGCACAAACTGTTTGCTAAAAATAGGCCGGACAAGTGAAGAAACCTTGGCCCGGCGGTAGACCAATAAATTTGCTAGCGAGCGTTACAGGCATGATAGAGAGCAGGCCAGAGGTGTCTATGACCGAGCACCTGATCGCCTTCGGTCTTGGACAGCCCACGGGGTAGCATTGCTAACCGACCATCAGATTCGGATTCGGTAAGACTAGTCCATCTGGAATCTCTCGGCCACTTCGGACTCAATCAGCGAGCACCTAGCAACGACAAATTGCCTGGATATGGGCATCCATACGCACTGATACTGAGACCTAGGGGTTTGAGAAGTGGGTCTGGTCCCCGGAGATGACCCCATGGTCACCGATATCGACTCTGCGATCTGTGAGGTATCCGGGTATCACAAACAAGAAGTTAGCTATGGGTATACGCAGGAGTTCGGCTCTCGCCCGCATCGCACGCAATGGTGACCCTCCTCGAACGCTCTTACCAATAGCAAGCGTCCAACACCGCCAGTACTTCGGAATCACAGAGCGTGAGCGGGCTCTCCGAAAGAAGGAACAAAGAACGCATAGATCGTGCCGTAGTAGAGCTTGCCAGAGGCGTAGTAGCAGCTATCTGGAGTCTGGATGGCGGATCCTTGATTGAATGCCGACGATGCAATCGAATATTTGCCCAGATTATTGGGCAGCGTGACGCTGAGCGAAGTGAAGTTCTTCTCAATAATTACTCCCGTATTGCCGCCGATGCAGTCTGGCATAAATGTCACTTGACTGTAAGCAGCTTGAACATCCCTCTTGATAACGATGAACGATGGATGGTGAAGGATATGTCCGTTCTGGCCCATGGCGCTCTGTCGAACCAAAGGAATAGACTCTCCACTTGCCGTGACCCCATAGATCGTCGGCCACCCGTCTAGGCTGCAGGGACTCGATGAGAGATCTGAAACGGCAAGGTAGGCGTTTACCACAGATGCCTCATCCCCAACACCGGTAATGCGCACCGATATCTGACTCGGAGTGCAAGTGGGTGCCCTAGCAGGTAGCACAGGTGGCTTGGGTGCAGGCGGAACGTAGGTCGAGAAGATCGAAAAGCTCTTGGCTCCTTGACGAGTAGTTGATCGTGAGAACGCAATCGTCCATTTGATCTGCGGAGGAAACGAAAAGAGCTGAATTGTCGCATCGGGTGGAAATCGACTTGAGTCAAGGTAGTACGCGAACGTAGAGCGTGGCTCATGACAAAATGCGGCTGTGACGGCCTCGGACTGGTGTGTCAGCGACAGCCGCATTTTTAAGACCGGCAAACCAGGGGTGTGAGCCGTCGTGGTGCAGCTACCTTTGATAATGAGAAAGCGCTTGGTCAACGATGACTTGGGAATTCGCAGCGTTGAGGTCCCATTGCTGATTACCGAAGATACTGAGCCCTTTGCTGGTGAGGTGCACGACGCCAAGACCAACGCCCCGATCAGGACGACAGTTAGGAGTCTCAGTGATCGTCTAACTTTCATTTCCTTCTGACTCTATCACCTCTTAGGAATCCGACATCTGATTCCTTAAATAACACCCAGGTTTCTTGGAGACTCCCACTCACCGGCAGGACGAAGCTTCATGGGCTACCACAGCTATGAAGCATGAGCCAAATCTCCCAATGGGGCAAGCTTTGCCACCAGTGAGCGTGCCGTGTCTCCGGACAGTTCCACGACCATTGCGCGCGGCATCACCGAAAGCAGTTCTGACGTTGCCTTTACCAAGCAAAGGGTGGAGCACTTGAGGTCTACGGTCGCGACGCTGAGCTTGGATTCCCACTGCGCGTCAATCAGCGTGATGACACTACGCCATCGGACGTAGCGTTCGATCGTCCTTGGATCGCGGGGCAGCGACTGGTGATCGTGCCAGGATCGGTACCGCGCGAGTTGCGCTTCGGAGATCCCTTGAGCTCGGAAGGCGGCTGCCTTGGCGGCAGTGATTCGGCGGTGTTGAGCGGCTGAGGCTTTGAGTTGCTCCTTTGCGAGGAGCCAATCTTGAAAGGCCAGTTCTCGACGGTGCCAGAGATTAGCTAGCTTTGCGCGTTCATTATCCCTCATGTCAAGATCCCCAACAACAGAGAACCTGTCAACCGGGACCAGATCCCTCAAGCAGTCACTACTCAACTCGGAGCCGACACCCGGGCCTAACCAGAGCCTCCGGACTCGCACCCTCACCTCCCATGAACTATCGCTGCTCCCCCACCCATTTTGCAACCACACACCTTGCATCCGGCGAGCGCTTGGCGCTGGGGTTGTCTCCTCGGTTTGTGTTGGTGCGACTGATTTCCTCCTCTTCGTGCCCATGAGGTGAGGATGGGTTCACTCGATGGTAAAGGGTTGTAGGCATGCTCAGTATCGCGAAGCTCAGCATTGGCCAGGGGTATCGCTACCTGATGGACTCCATTGCTGTTGGGGATGGTGGGTGCGAACCTGGATCGGCTCTCACTCGTTATTACGCAGAATCTGGTACGCCACCTGGGAGGTGGAAGGGGGCTGGCTTAGCTGACTTGGGAGATGGAGTGGGGATCGAGTTGGGGTCAGAGGTGAGCGAGTCCCAGCTCTGGAATCTCCTTGGTCTCATCGCTGACCCCATCACAGGTGAGAGTGTTGGCCAGGCGATTGCGCGGCCAAGGTCTGTTGTTGGGGAGGGTGTGAGCTCTGCTGGTTCTGGCGCCAAGCCCGTCGCTGGATTTGATCTCACGTTCTCACCACCAAAGTCGGTCTCAACGCTTTGGGCCTTGGCTGATGAGGCGACCAAAGCGAGGATCTATGGGTGTCACCAGAGGGCGATTGATCTGGCTCTTGCCTACGCTGAGGGCCAGGTCATTCACTCACGATCTGGGAAGAATGGCGTGGTCCAAGAAGACGTCCGTGGGGTGTCGGCGGCAAGCTTTACCCACTATGACTCACGTGCTGGGGATCCCCAACTTCATGATCACGTCATCGTCTGGAATCGAGTGAAGTCAGTCTCAGATGGGAAGTGGAGAACGATTGATGGGGCTGGGCTGTACTCCTCGGTAGTCGCCCTTGGGGTCCTACATGAGGGGATCCTGGCTGATCTCTTGACGGAGGCACTTGGAGTTGCATGGGAGGAACGAGTGACTCCCGGTGGCATGAGAAAGTCTGAGATCAAGGGGGTACCGGATTCTCTGATGGATTGCTTCTCACAACGAGTACAGGCAATTAGGACCCGTAGAGCAGAGCTCATCGGAGCGTTTCGGGAGAGCCACGGAAGAGAGGCGACGGGGATCGAGATCCTTCGACTCTCTCAGCGGGCCAATCTGGAGACAAGAGAGGAAAAGGTTCACCGCTCCCTTTTGGAGATGAGTGAGCTGTGGCGTGAGCGGGCATGCGACCATCTCGGGTTTGAACCAGGTGAGTTGGTTCTACATGTTTGTGACTCCAATGACCTACCGGTGCTTTGCGCTGATGATTTTGGGGATGAGATGTTGGCTGAGAGCGCGGGGGTAATCCTCCGCTGTGTTGGGGAGAATCATGCAACCTTTACCCGCGCCAATGTCCTAGCCGAGGTTCACCGTTATCTCCAAGGGATGCGTTTTGTCGATCCAGCCGAGCGCATCGATGTCGGTGAACGCCTTGTTGTTTTGACCCTTGAGCGTGCCGTCGAGCTCTCTCCTCCTGAGCTTCATCACACCCCAGCAGTGCTTCGTCGAGCCGATGGCGCCTCGCGTCTTCGAAGCCTCGATCGACGTCGCTATACCACGCGAGAACTCCTTGGGGCTGAGGCTCGGATCTTTGCGGCAGGTGACGATCTTGGGGGGCCGTTCATCGCTCAGGGTGTCATTGGATTGGCGGAAGGGGGAGGTTTAGAGTCAGGTGTTTCCAGTGTTCGTTTGAGCTCAGAACAACGACGGGTGATTGAGTTGATCGTCTCATCTGGAAGAGCAGTTGATCTCTTGGTTGGTCCCGCCGGTACTGGTAAGAGCACGACCATGGCAGGGCTTCGTTCCCTCTGGGAGCGCGTGTATGGTCCAGGTAGCGTTTTGGGAATCGCACCATCGGCAACGGCTGCTGAGGTACTGGGAGCTGAGCTCGCTATTGGTGCTGAGAATAGTGCCAAGTGGTTGCATGAATTGAGACAAAGGGAGGCGCGAGAGCAAGAGGTGGAGCGTTTGAGTGCCCTCCTCCCCCACCTGTCGTTGGGGAGTCGAGAACGTCATGGGGTTGAGAGACAGGTCGACGTACTCCGTAGTGAACTGAATCGCTGGCAGTTTCGCCAAGGGCAGTTGATCATCCTTGACGAGGCATCATTGGTTGGAACCTTGGAACTCGATGAACTCATCACGATGGTGAGAGATGCAGGGGCCAAGATCGTACTGGTTGGGGATCCAGCACAGCTTGGGAGTGTTGGGGCTGGCGGTATGTTTGGCGCACTGGTGCGAGAGCGCGAGGGTGATGTTCCAAGGTTGGGTGAGGTGCGACGCTTCTGCGAGAACTGGGAACGAGAAGCGAGCGTGAAGCTTAGAGTTGGGGATGCGAGCGCTCTTGATGTGTAGGGTTCCCATCGTCGAATCCTCGGTGGGGATCGTGATGCGATGTTGGATGCGCTGTATGCCGGGTGGCAGGCCGATGTTTTGGCCGGCAAGGACTCGCTCATGATTGCACCCGATCGTGACAGTGTCAGAGAGCTCAATGTGAGAGCCCGGGAGGAGAGAATCGAGCGAGGAGAGGTCTCCGCAACTGGAGTGAAGCTCAGAGATGGCACCATGTGTGGTGCTGGGGATGACATCGTCACCAGAGAGAACAATCGACTACTTGGAACCCGAAACGGGTGGGTGAAGAACGGGGATCGCTGGAGCGTGAGCGCGATTGATACCGATGGATCCCTCTGGGTTCGACGCATCGATGGGAAGGGCGAGGTACGCCTACCAAGTGAGTACGTTCTTTCCTCAGTTGAACTCGGCTATGCCATGACCGTCTATCGAGCCCAGGGGAGGACCGTTACCAGTGCTCATACCTTGATCGGTGTGGGCACCACCCGAGAAGTGCTCTATGTCGGAGTCACGAGAGGTCGAGAGACCAATCACCTTTATGTCGATACCGGCTTCGGTGACGATCAGAGCACCTCTCATGGACCAAGTCAACAGCTGGGAAGTGCACGCGAGGTTCTCGTTGGATGTCTCACAAACTCTGGAATCGAACTCGGCGCTAGGGAGACGATTCGCGCAGAGCAAGAGGACGCCGAGAGCATTGGGCGTCTCTATAGGGAGTACGAGACGATCGCCCGATTGGCCGAGGAGTCGCGATATGGGAGGTTGTTGGAAGCTCTCGCGATTCCAGGGTTTGAAGAGCTACGCACAAGCGAGTCCTATGGATCATTATCCGCCGCATTTCGTGATGCCGAGGGTCGTGGCATCGACCTTGAACATGATCTGGCGGTCTTGGTTGGTGAGGAGAAGGATCAATTGGCTGGAGCCAAAGACCCAATAGCGCTCGTGACCGAACGAGTGCGTAGTTGGACCGAGAAGCATGGGTCGCGCGAATTGGGCAAGGCTGAGTTCATCGTTGGGCTGATGCCAAAGGCCAGAGGGGTTGATGATGCAGACTTTGTACAAGCGCTCGATGACAGGGAGAAGGCTATAAGGGAGCGAGCCTTTGCCTTGGTGGATCGGGCACTTGAGGATAGGGAGGACTGGATTCTGGGACTCGGTCCGGTGCCGAGGGATCCAAGGCTTGCGCTCAAGTGGAAAACCTATACTGCAACCGTTGCCGCCTATCGCGAACTCTGGGGAGTCTCTTTGGATTCATCGAGCGCACGAGGGACGATGGCAGCAATAGCGCCGCAACAAGCTAGCCAGACGAGGCAAGTTCGTACGGCGATTTACCGAGCGAGGCGCCTCGCTGAGATCGCCGCTCGCGCTCCAGGTGAGAGTCAAACTGTCGACCTCCATCGCACCCCGCCATCTGATCGTGGTATCGGTTGGCCGCCTATTCCAACGCTATAAAGTGCAGCGGTGGCAAATGATAACGGTGCAGGGGTCATACATCAAGTGGAGCAACCCTGCACGTTCATCCAGACCCTGACGCCCGACGTTTGGGACCGCTTGACGGCAGCCTTGTCACAATCCGAGCTAAAGCGGGCTTGACCTTGCAAAACCGACAAATTGCAGTGTCAGCCGAGTTCATGTCGTTTTCAAACGCCGAAATGAACGTACAGGTACGACCTTGCTGCCTCATAGTGCTGAGTTCACGGAGGAGCTCGACAGGCTCACGAAGCATGGCTAGTTCTTGGCGATCTGCTCGATGACAAGCCTCTCAGACTGGCGGAACCGTAGTTGCCGCTCAGCACTGGCGATCGGGAACAGAGTCAGTGTCCCTGGATTTTCGATGCCTGGCTCCAACCAAGCTATCGCCGATACAGAGGGATGGAACGCTGGGGGAATGTTCTCTGCACGCATCGAAAAGGGACCTGAGCTAACTGGACCAGGTTCGAAGATATCAAAACTCATCGTGACTGTTTGGGCCCCAGTCAGTGCCGTACGGAGAAGGTCGATGGAAAGCGGCGACTGAGATTCGGCAGCAAGGACGACGATGAGAGCGGCCCCTACTCGGTCGGCTCCTGAACAATACCTTGAGACCTTTTCCCGAACTGCCTCAAGCACCAGATCAGCGTTGTATGTGGACGCACCAGCAGGTGTTGCCAGAGAGGCGCGTGCACCAGGTACTTGACCTGCTATGACAAAGACATAATCTTCAATTTCAATCTCATCTCCAATCCCAACTGGGGTGGCAAGCAAGGTTTTCTGAAGTTCCGAAACCACTCGTTTCGCTGTTCCACTATCCGGTGGTTCTGGCCGACCGCGACCAAGACCGCGGACCAACAGTACAAGCGGCACAGAGATCATCTCGACGCGTGTTGCCAACTCTTTCCACTGCCGTTCGATGCGACGTAGGCTATCATTACGGAATTTTGTTACCACCTCCACGAGTAACATCGGGTGGTCTTCCCCGCTGGGGATGAGGAGATCGGGTGTCCTCCCGCCCAATTCCGCCTCGTAGCGGAACGAGTAACCGGCCTGGAGAAAAATCGCCGCGGTAGCGAGCTCATTATATGTGGATAGAAAGTTGGCTTCTTTTTCCAGACGACCTAGAAGACGGTCACGGTCGGTTTCAGGAATGGCACATAAGGCTTGATTCAACCAGATGCGCTGTGCTTCTCGATCAGCTGAAGTGGCGATAGAGTAGATTGATGGGAATGCCCAAGGCGGTCGTTCACCGTATTGTTGGGCAAGACGACCTGCATAGTCACTATCTAGCACGAAGTAAGTCCTCCTTCCAGGACATTACCACAGTACAGGCCATTGTGGTCCCGTGACAGCCAGAGGATATCTCATGGTCCAGCGTTCTGCACCATTGAGGAACCGAAGCTTCCACCACAATTTGCCTCATCAACCCCTGAGCCCTACACATGCTAAATCCCATGAACATCCACACATATCCCGGCGACATGACAGTTCCCGCACTCTTCAAACGACGCAATGCCACGCCATGTTTGACCAGCCATGCTGTAACTGCGGCGAAAATACCTAGACCAGACAAGTCATGAATCAACCCTCCCACAACAGAGGTGAGCAGCCATCGCTGACTGAACCGATTGATACAAGCAGTCGTGTAGGTGTAAAACCCCAAACTTTCTCTCACCGATTCGGCCCGAGAGGTCTGGTATATTGCATGATGGATAGAAAAGCGGAGTTGGGGTCTCATGTGATGCGGAACTCCGAGCAACCACGTGGGGCCCGAGCACGATGAGCGAGTTGGCGATCGATACTTCATTTGACTTTCGCTCCGATGCCAGAGGGAAGGATCCCGATAGTCATAGTCCAACCCTTCGCCGATATCACCAGATGCTCTGGAGCAAGCCACTCCCGAGTGGAATACCATTTGAGCTCGATGCCACGACCCCAGAGGTTTACTTGCACCATCGGTCCGATCTTGGTGAGTTCTTCTTGTCAAGCGACTCGATTATTACGACCTTCACCCGTTGGAAGCGGATGGCCGATATCGTCGGGCACTACTCGGAGTCCGAAAATGATGCCTTTCGAGGGTTGAGCTACACCATTGGCGGGATGATGGTCTTGCCCAGCAACCAGGTGAACAACCTGCCTACCTTGAATGGTGCTCGTGGGTTGACCCGATCTATCGCCGACAGAATGGATCTTTCCCTTGAGTGTATTCGCTTGTTTTATTTGGGCCAGGAGAGTCCGCTAGGGGCAACGCTGGAGCGCTATCGGGAGTTCTTCCACCTCTTCGGCGATTTCGCTGGGTACGTCGAGTTCTTTCTCCACCAAGATCTGGTCGAGCCGGACTTCTCACGAGTACAGTTCTTACATCCCTTTACCGACTTCGATTCGAATGCAGTACCCAGTGATCTCGAGAGTTATCGGGCGTATCGAGCCCAAACGATCGAGTTCATCCACGCACGCAATCGACGCATCGGAGAGTGGGCTACTGGGGCGTTGGCCTAGCCTGGCCCTGGGTTGGCTCCAACACTCCCGCCAGCCGATCTACGGCTCCACGGAGTGCCTCATGACCAAGGTGGGCATAGACCTCGTCGGTGACTCGGGTGGAGCTATGGCCAAGGACTCGGGAGACTTCGGGGAGCGGTGTTCCAGCGGCGAGCATCAGAGAGGCTGCGGCGTGGCGGAGCTCGTGCACATGGCGTCGACCAAGGCCGGCCTTTATGGCAAAGGCTTGGAAGGCTTTCGAGGTGTTATCGGGATCTAAGGGGGTTCCGGTCACTGAGGTGAAGAGATAGTCTCGGGCTGGAGTAAAGCCAAGCTCAATGAGATAGTCGTATTCTCGCTGCTGGGAGTCTCGGTGGTGGTCTAAGGCTTCGATGAGGAAGGCTGGAAGCGGGATGGTGCGGGTCGATCGTGCGGTCTTGGTGGGGCCTTCAATGACCTTGGAGCCTGACTTCACACGGGCTCGTGAGATGGTAAGGGTCTTGGAGGTGAGATCAACATCACTCCAGCGAAGCGCAAGTGCCTCTCCACGTCTCAGTCCCAGGGCAAGGAGTAATAACCACAGGACTCCGAGGCGATCGTCTCTGGCGGCACTGAGGAGTTGTCGAGCCTCCTCGACGCTCAAAGATTTCTGTTCCTTGCGTTCGAGTTTGATTGGGCGTGCGTGATCACAGGGGTTTGATGCAATCAATCGCCAGCCAACGGCTGCCTTGCAGGCCTGGGAGAGTACGACGCGAATGAGTCGACGAGAGCGGGGTGAGAGGCCGGCTGCGCTCAGTTGATCAACAAAGGTATCGACGTGGGTGGGGGTGAGACGTTCAATGCGAACATGGCCAAGGCGGGACTTGATATGGTTCGTAGCCCACTGATATTGGGCCTGGGTAGATCCTGCGATATCGCCCTCATGGATCGCTAGCCATCGGTCTAGGAGCCCTGAGACCGTGGTTGAGGCATTCTCCGTCACTCCAGCGTCACGGACACCACGGAATTGGGCTAGGACTGACTCGGCCTCTGCCTTGGTGCGACATCGCCTTGACCGGGTGATGACACGACCATCGGGACCAGTCCACTTGAGGAGGGCACGCCACTGGTTATCGGAACGATAGATACTTCCCTGGCCGCGGGTTCGGCGGGTACTCATGGGTTGACTATAATCGTTATCGATCATACACCTGAAGGTGTGACGTCTTTCGGGTCTTACCTCATACCGAACTGGCTGCAGCACGTCTACCTCAACGTTCTGGTCGCCAGCGCATCGAGTAATACCGGACATGCGGCACCATCGTTAGAAGCAGGGATGCCACTGGAGAAAGTTGACCAGATATTAAGGAAACTCAAAACATCGAGCTAGCTTCCATCAAGCTATCGACGTTGGATGCAACCACCTCTATCGAGAAATTGATTGCCCCTTGGCGTTCATCTTTGCCGTTTCCGCTACCAAAATGATACAGCGACACGTCCAACCAGGTATAATACGGCCGTGGAAGGGAAGTTCCCGTTCTCGAGGACCTGCGATTAACCCAAGACATGGGTCGTCGGTCCAGCTCCGTTAGGCGACACGGTCTTCGGCAGCAGACCTTTTGTCGGTATTGGCGAACATCGGTAGTGTAGCAGTGGACCTTACCTGTCACAAGTTGGCATGACGACTTTCGAACGACGAGTGAAGGGCCGCCGTGGCTTCGCACGGGTCGCCAATACTTTAAACCTCAGATCTGTTCCTAACCGAGTAATGACCTACCAAGGGATCGCGAGTGGAGTTCAGTGGTGACTTTTGAGGCGGCCATCGAGCGGAATGTGCGCTCGGGACAGCCAATGTGTATCAGTCCGAGCCAGCGAGAATCCTCAGTCATTTCAGCTGCGTTCCTGTACCGACTCATCAAGGAGAGGGTCTATCAGGAACGCGGTATCGTCATAATCGGCGTGACCATCCGGGGTGAGCTAGATTGCAGCGACCTAGCGATCACATCACCACTCAGGCTGCTGTCCTGTCGGTTTGAGCTACCGCTTCGGTTCTCTCGAGCTCAGCTGCACCTGCTTGACCTCCGCCGGTGCGTGTTGCCGTCTATCTTCATCGACAAAGCGGTCGTTACACACGGCGTGCTTCTTGACCGAGCGACGCTTGGCACAACGAATGGATCTGGTGTGGCTCTGGACGGTACCTTGCTCCGAGTGGGTAAGGAATTTCGCCTTGAGAAGTCTTCTATCACCGGCGAGGTTGACCTCCTCGATGCCAATATCGAAGGGCGGTTCAGCTGCCGTGGCGCGCACCTCAACGGCATAGGAGATGCGCTGTCAATGGACAGGGCAGAGGTGAAAGGTAGCGTATTTCTCAACGAGGGATTCACCGCCGCCGGCACGGTCCGCCTCCCTGGCGCTACCATCGGAGGGCAGCTTATCTTCCGCGGCGCACAGCTCAACGGCCAAGGAGATGCGCTGTTAATGGATGGGATCAAGGTCAAGGATGGTGTGTACCTCGACGAGGGATTCACCGCCGCCGGCACGGTCCGCCTCCCTGGCGCTACCATCGGAGGGCAGCTTATGTGTACCGGCGCACAGCTCAACGGCCTAGGAGATGCGCTGTCAATGGACAGGGCAGAGGTGAAGGATAGTGTGTTTCTCCCGCTCACCTGGGCAGAAGACGCGCACCCCTCGTCGTCGAAGTCGCCCTCACATCTTGCGCCGCCTCGATCGAGAATTAGCTTGCAAGGGGCGCGGCTCGGATATCTTGAGCTCACAGTCACGGGCTCTCCGAGCTCCAACGCGATCGAACTGACATCTACCCTGCTGCTCGAGGGCGCCATCTACGGTGGACTTTC
Source organism: Ferrimicrobium sp. (assembly GCF_027364955.1). Taxonomy (NCBI): domain Bacteria; kingdom Bacillati; phylum Actinomycetota; class Acidimicrobiia; order Acidimicrobiales; family Acidimicrobiaceae; genus Ferrimicrobium; species Ferrimicrobium sp. Next base: position 18,700 of record NZ_DAHXOI010000022.1, on the reverse strand, counting down.
TGGTCCGCAGGCAACAGACAAAGTGAAGTCATCGTGGGCCAAGAGGACATTGGCTTGGGCTCGCGGAACGAGTGAACTCGAGCGTCTACCAGGGGTGCTCTATCGTGCTGTCTTGGTCAGTCAACAGCAGGAGAATGCAGCAAACGCTGGGATTTACCCGGGATCCTTCACGACCGTTGCGCGTGTTCTCCGCGACACTGGTAGCCAACGACTCGCGAGGCAACTACTACTCGAGCGCTCTCGTCAGCTAACTAGGCAGCGCCGCCGACGTTCCCGACCGGTCGGCTGGTTCTCAGACATTACTGTCGGCTATGGCTTTCGCCCCCAACTCGCCCCCCTTTGGGCACTACTCGTCTATCTCATTGCCACATTCGTCTTCGCAATTGCAGTCCACCATGGGGGTATCGTAGCCACACCCCTCGCTGGAACAATCACCTCTCCCTCGCCGCTGCGTAGCACCGCCGCCTACCCCACCTTCTCGGCAGCAAATTATGCGTTCGGCGCGCTTCTCCTCCCGTTCGTCCACCTTCCTGGCATCGACGCCTGGCGGGCAAACGCGACTAACGGTTGGGGGATCGTCGTACGGGTACTGCGGTGGGTTGAACCCGCTGTGCTCTGGAGCCTGCTCATCGTCCTTGGCGCAACTCTCACCACCTTGGTCACACGTGACCAGCGATGAAGAACAAACACTGCTGCCAGATCTCGAATAGTTGTAACACCGTGCTCGACGACGGAAGCCTTAGACCATTCGCTTAACGAGAAAGCTCAAGACCACCACGGCATGCGTCAAAAGCTACATTCAACCAGTTAAATGCCTAAATGGCAATGTGAGCGATGGAAACGCGACCGGGAGGAGATCGCCAACGGCACCTCGGCCGTTGTTACGGTCTCGATCGCGAGGTGTTCTCGTGTTGAATCCGTCCCTAGGCGGGGTTACAGAACACGTGGGTGGGGGCGAGAGCATCTCTCTGATGAGACGACCAGAAAGTTTATAGGGATGCATTCGTGAACTGTCATCTACCCCAACCAAAGAGCCATCCTTACGAGTGGTGGCGCAATGATGTGGAAAACTGACACACGGGAGATGCGCTAATCCGGTTGCCTATCCGGTTGCCTATCCTTCAGCCTACTTAAACTGCTATGTTCACGCCAGCATGGCATATACCCTGCTCATCTGCATTCTGATACGTCCAGCTGGATCCCCAAGGACGTGGGGTAAGCAACTGGCAGTCAAGAGGTTCATGGGTTCGAGTCCCATCACCTCCACCAAGGAACACCAGCTCAGTAGCTACTTCCCTCCTCAGCGTTCTCATTGACTTGACCACACGATTGTCTCTCATCTCAGTGCTCATTATGTAAGACAATACTGACCCGACTCTCAACCGGACACTATCCAAGCACGCTTGAGAACGCCAAAGTTGCGAAGCGATGCTGAACTCAACACGAGAAACGACGAGCCTGCCCTTTGAACGCTCAATGGTTGCGCTCCAATCGGACCCACTCCCCCGTGTTTCGGCAAAATACTACCCAGGTTCGCGGTCTTGTATGGCCTGCTTTGACCCGGGGCAAACAGTGCCAGCTTCGCGTCACCTTGCTCGGTGACCCACCCCACAAGTAGGGAGCCGTGAGGGCCAAAGGCTGCGGAAGGCACGTCACGACTATCCGAGAGCCTTATCTTTGTCCTCACGGTGTGGTCTGTCTCCACCACGACGTTGTTGATACCTCTGTATGGGAGTGTGACAACCCCCGCAATCTCAGGTTGCCCCTGAAGGTCTCCGACAGCGAGCGTACAGCGCACAGGGTTTGCAGGACTCCATGTCGTGCTCTTGGTGCCGGAGAATATGAAGAATGCAACAGGAGCAGCTGTGGACGGTAGGTAGTCCATGGTTTCCACCGCACCAACCGCACTGTTGTGACCGAGCACCCCGACTAAGGTCGGCCCACCGTCACAGAGACATACCGGTTGGACTTGCTGACCTGCTCCGGTGACGTGATAGAAGTAATCGCTTTCGTTTCCTCCTGCTGGCGTGACCTCCAACCAAGCGGCTGCTGTGCTCGCCGCGCTGACAATCAGACTCGAACCATTCCCTGCGCTGTAGGAGCCTTGAATCTTGGCCCAAGAGCGCCCTCCGTTGGTCGTTCTGGCAACCACTCCTAGCGCTGACGCTCCACTCCAAAGCGCAGCCCAGCCGTCCTCGGCGTTGATGAATGATGCTGACGTGACAAAGATCCCTCCCGAGTGCTTGTAGGGGGACATGAGCGTACGTCCTTGCGCAACGGTCAACAGTGGTCTGAGTTGGCCGCTGCTCGATACGCCGGCCAACAAAGCAGAGTCCGGTGGGAAGAAATGCTTTGGCGTATTGGAAAACGGAACCTGAGGATTAAAGGTCAGCAAGCCATTACCATTCCCGAAAGAAGCACCACCGAGGAAAACCGGAGAACCAACTGGGATCGCAATCTGAGCAACATGGATCCCCGAGACGGTCTGACGCGAACTGGAGGAAGCCGTGGCAGAGCACGCAGAGACAAGCAACGCTAACGCCACCGGCAAAGCAACAATAGCTTTGGCTCGTCTGGGTGGGTGTGGCCGCATGGGCATGGAGTCTATCTTGCCACCACCAAAAGAGCTAGGGCTGAGGGAATAGCTCGTTGTCGCGGTAAGGATCGTTCTCACTTCCCTCTGTATCGATTTGCGCGCTGGGGTTCCCCTGGAAGCTCCTTCTTCCATAGGTGCCAATGTCACCTGAGCCATGGATTTTCAGTTCGATACAAGCGCAGATAGGAAGGTCCAGAAGTAGTGGAACATCGTCGACGAATACCCCGGGGAAGTACGTAGCAACCCTCGTTGATCGCTCCAGCGACGCCGAAGCGGTCACTACAGCCCTCTGTGGGATTGTGGCAGAGTGTGCTATACCCTCTCCTGCATCAGAATAGACAATGGACAAACAATTGGAAGACTTCATGCTACCTAAGCAGGGGAATTAGATCCCCCGTACACGTAGGTCGGAAAAAGATGGGCAGAACGGAAAGTCCGAGACGTTCAACTCGAGACTACGAGATGAGATCTTGAACGGTGAACTCTTGGGGTCGGTCACCCCGAGCCGGATTGGTCGGGCCAAGACTTACCCAGACCCTTAAAGTTCCAGCCTTGCGCCGTCGCGGTAATGGCGAACCAACCAGCAAGGAGAAAACTATGTCATCAACCCAGCACCCGATTGGGGCTCCCTCATCGCCTCGGAGGCGATCTTGTCTACAACGATGATGGTAACGCATGACCCCGCCTTCCACCATGCCAACTCGCTGCGCGACAGAGGTAAGCCAACCCCGCAGGAAGGACTTCGGTGATCCAAAAGAAGCAAGACTGGAGTCGACATGAGCTTGACGAAACGTGTTGTATAAGAAATTACGAAGTAACAGAATCTTGACATTTATCGTGCAGTAGCTGAGTTGGAACCATGCTACTGTGTCGACTAAACAGCTTGAGTGAAGTTGTCATCGAGGGGGGATCATGAAACGAACGGGTACGAGAACCACTGTGATCTTGGGCGCCGCTTTAGCTGGATCGATGCTCCTGGCAGCCTGCGGATCAACGTCATCGGCTAAGCCACAGTCGACCACGACCAAGAAAGGCGGTATTGCCTACTACGCAGAGGCCGCCGGAGCCAACCCGAACTACATTCTCCCACTCACATCAGGTGCGGAATTTTCGATCGCCAACCTCGCGCAGTTTCAGATCCTTATGTACCGGCCGCTGTACTTCTTTGGGCAAGGGGACAAGGCCGAGATCAACTACAACCTTTCGATCGGGAACGCACCGGTCTACTCCAACAACGACAAAACGGTCACGATTACCTTGAAGAAGTACCAATGGTCCGATGGTCAACCTGTAACATCGAACGATGTCATCTTTTGGATGAACCTCCTCAAGGCCAATAAAGTCGATTGGGGGGCCTACGTCCCTGGGGACTTTCCTGACAATGTCGTCTCCTACTCTGCGCCAAACGCATCAACGGTGGTCTTTCACTTGAACCAGTCCTACAGCCCGACCTGGTTTACCTATAACGAGCTCAGCCAGATCACCCCCCTTCCCCTTGCTTGGGACACCACGTCGCTCAGCACTCCATTGCCGAACCCATCTACCACGAGCATTGCGGATATGACTACCGCTAGAGCCCAGGCGGTCTATAAGTTCCTTAACGCACAGGCCCAGGATCTCTCCACCTACGCATCAAGCCCGATCTGGTCCGTGGTGGATGGCCCTTGGAAGCTCGCAAGTTTCTCCTCTGCAGGACATGCGGTCTTTGTCCCCAATACCAAGTACTCCGGGCCGGTCAAGCCGAGCCTGTCCGAGTTTGTCGAGTTGCCCTTTACCTCGGACTCGGCTGAGTTCAATGTTTTGCGCGCGGGCAATAATGCCGTTACCTATGGATACCTACCAAACTCCGATGCCAGTCAGAAGTCCTACGTGGAGTCGATCGGCTACAACGTGGAACCGTGGACCGAGTTTGGCTTCTCCTATTGGAACATGAACTTCAATAACCCCACCTGCGGACCAGTATTCAAACAACTCTATATCCGTCAGGCGCTGCAGCACCTTGTCGACCAACCTGCTTGGATCACAAGCTTCCTGCATGGCGACGCAGTCCCGAATTATTCGCCGGTCCCTGTCACACCGTCAAACCCCTTTGCTGATGCCGCATCGAGGACAGACCACTATCCCTACTCGACATCAGCGGCTAAGAACCTGCTGACCTCGCATGGCTGGAAGATGGTTAATGGAGTGATGACCTGCGAGAGCCCCGGGAGCTCAGCGACTGAGTGCGGTGCTGGGATCTCCAAGGGCCTCGCGCTCAACCTCAACCTCGAGTACTACTCTGGCAGCAACTCCCTGACGGAAGAGATGACCGCCTATGCTTCAGCGGCAAAGCAGGCAGGCATCAACGTGATCCTGTCTTCTGCAAACGGGAACACCGTTTTTGCTGACGAGGCTCCTTGCACTCCTACGCAACCGTCGTGTAAATGGGAGATGATTTTGGCGGGAACCTGGGAGTACAGCCCTGACAACTACCCGACGGGCGGTGAATTGTTTGCGAGTGGTGCTGGCTCCAACTACGGGAACTACCAGAGTTCCGAGGCGAACGCGTTGATCGCAGCAACGCACACCTCCTCTGATCCGCAAGCCGCGCTCGATGCGTATCAGAACTTTATGGCAAAGGAACTTCCAGACATCTATCGACCCTTACCTGACGCTGCTATCTCGCTCATTTCAAACAAGCTTGGTGGAGTCACTCAGAACCCCTATCTAGACATCACTCCCGAGGACTGGTACTTCAAGGGGTAAGTCAGATGAAAGGTGCGAACGCTGCCAAGACACCTCCGCAGGGTTTGCTGAATTGGCATCGACGACTTTGGCGCTGAGGGTTTGCGTCGTCTGCTGCGTTGGCCTGCACCAACTGGCCACGGGGAATCCGGCGCCACCACTAGCCGTCCGCGAGTCGTATTCCAAAGGCTCGTGGAGTTGTTTGAGTTGTCTCTCGTCGAACTCGTGCAACCGCAAAGAACGACGCGTCTGATTCATCAACACCCGAGATAATTGAGATGCAAAGGGATTGGCCTTCCAACACGCCGAGCTTTGTGTCAGCTACCGTCATGCCCCCTTTACCGAAAGCTTTGGTGCCAGCCCAAGGCCTCTAAGGGGAGAGCAGGAATCGGTATCGTCGGGGCACAATGGGCCACGCGTTAGGATGTGGCGCCGAGTTTCACCCTCAGATACATCAACGACGCGATCACCGCGCCAATCCAAGTGCTGAACATGTCGAATCCTTTGGCGACGTCATAGGAGTTTATCCCGAATCTAGTCTCGTATTCGAAAAGCCTGACTCGACGCAGGCGTACAACTTGCTTGCCAAGTCTCCCCGTTGATGGAGAAGATGCCTGAGACCCCGGCCGAGGTCAACGACTTCCATGTTCTGCTCGCGAACGCAGGACTCTTGCCTTTCAATATGTGCTGATATCCTCTACTCACATAGCAAATAGACTCAGTACATCGACGCCAATCGAACAGAAATGGTGAACCCCTCGGAGAGAGCAACAAGGTCGATGCCTGCCCTTTATGCTAGAGTCCACGCAGTTCTACAAGAGGAGAGAATGCACATTGATGGACGACTCAACAAGTCATTGGACGAAATTAGCGGTAGAACTAGACGAGCACCGCAACTTCTGGCTCGCCACGGTGAACTTAGACAATACGCCCCACGTTGCACCTATCTGGGGTGTGGTGCTAGAAGATCGGTTCCTATTCTACACGTCCCGAGTATCGCGAAAAGCGCGGAACATCATCCGTCAACCCCATGTCGGTCTCCATCTTGAGAGTGCCGAGAACGTTCTCATCGTCTACGGAAACGCCACTGATGAGGGTTTACCACAGCATCATCCCGACGTGCTGACTGCCCTCGAGCAAAAGTATGATCAGCCGGGCGATCACGACTACCTGCCCTCCTCGGATACCTCCTATGACGTGCTCTTCTCACTCAATCCCACCTCTGCACTAGGGTGGCGGCTGGATGACTTCGAGGGATCACAGATCCGTTGGGCGCGAAAAGGCAACCGCTAAGTTGACGCCAACCAAGGATGATCGCCATGCGTTCCCAACGAGGGAAGGGTGAAAACCAGTTTTGTGGCCGATATCACAACAATGTCTACCACCGAGTATGGTCGGTCTGTGATCCTGCAATACGAGTACACTCAAGTGGCAGTTGGCTCTCAGCTCGGAGAATGAAGTTCACACTGTCCTAATGAGCTATTGTGCAAGAACATACAACGCCAATTCGTCCCTCGCCGCGCACCTTCACAACTGTCCCTGGCGGCGGTCGTGATCTGTTGTGAGAGGAGGAAAGACTCCATGAAAGACGTCGTAGCTGACCACACAACATTCAACCGCCCTACACGAAGAGTCATGACAGCAAGGGGGTAGTCTGGCTGGAATAGTCAGCACCGACATGAGCCCCTTGTCCAACACCAGAGTTCAAAAGGAGTAACAAGCGTGGATATCAGTACCGAAATTGCCGCCTCAGCAGATCACGTGATCGAGGCATTCAGTCGGTTTGACCGAAGAGCCTATTTCGATAGCTTTGACCCTGAAGCGACCGTTGCCATTTACTACAGCCCAAACGTGATGGGGATCGAGGAGTATCAACGGCTTTGGGATGACTGGGTCAACGAAGGGTTTGAGGTCTTGAGTTGTGAATCGTCAAACCGTATAATTCAGGAGATCAGCAACGATGTCGGGCTCTTTGTACACGATGTGCACACGGAAGTTAGCCAGGCCGGCGAACACAAAGTGCTCACGGAACGAGAAACCATTGTCCTTCGCAAGAACCAGAGTGGCGCCTGGCTTGTCATTCATGAGCACCTGTCACATCCCGAGCTTTGAGCGTTCTGCCTAATGATTCTCACAACTGATCTACTAACACCGACCATCGCCGCAACGTGTCTGGACGCTTCAATCCCCACCACTTCCTAGAGGCAGTTCGCATAACGTTCGACTATTTGCAAGGTCCTCCAGCCCACCTTCAGCGTCCACAAGCGCCTCACGACGTGATCAGTGCTCCAACCTCGATGGGACCATTTTGTACTAGTGAGATGATGCGTAGAATGTCGGTTTCTGGAGTCAAACGACCCGTAGTTTGACTCCAGTATTCGTTGATTACTCATCGCAAGATAGAGCGCAAGAATCGCCAAAACGGAGCCTGATGAACTCAGCCTCACGACAACTTGGGGACCTATCAATCCAAGGAGGTCAATGTCCAGAGATATCGTGTCGATGGCGCCGATGGCATCAAAGACTACGTCAAAACCACCAGGGTAATGGTAACGCAGTGTTGTTCGCACTTTGGCAGCAGAGGTGATCGTTATCGTTTCAGTCGCTCCCATGTCTAATGCAAGTTCGAGTCGGGACGAGTCGAGGCTGATTGCCACAATCGTGGCCGCATGTCCAAGACATGCTCCCTGCTAACAGGAGAGGTCAACTCCCCCACAGCCAACAACCAATACGTGTGCTCCGCTCCTAAGGTTCGCCGGTTTGGGAACCGCTCTCATGTCGGTGGGCAGTACCCATCCCGCGAGAGCCACGCTGTCGAGCGCTACGGTCGAGGGAATGCGAATCACACCTGCACTCGGTACGACGACCGCTTCCGCACACGATCAGACTCCGAGGTAGAGGAAGGCGCCGTTCCCAGATTCATGGAAACGAGTGGTTCCCTCAACCAGACGCTGAACGGTCGAGGAGTTCTGAAGCGCGCTGACAGGAATAGCAGTGTCCCACACGACCACGTCGACAGGTCCTACAGGGTGGGTTCGAGCTCAATCCCACATGGTCGCCAACATTGAGATGGGCAACTCCTTCCCCTACACGCGAGACCTACTCTGAGCCTTCATCTCCCAGTACCGCTAGGAAGTGAGTGTCCCTTTCGCCAGGCCACACATGGAGATCAGAGCGAAAAACACCAGCAGCAGCTCCTTTTACCTCTACTTCATTGAGACCTGGATCATCGAGTTGGATCTGTGTCTCGCACAAGCTGGCGGGCTCGTCGATCACTGCTGCATGAACGGAGCGCGAGGGCATGGACTGGCGCCTCCCCTCCCGCCCAATGGGCTTAGGTCACTGGTCTCTGGGTCCGGCAATTGCCCCTGTGATCCATGGGTTCGGTAAGGCAGGAGCGAGGATCCAGAGAAGTCGAACGTCTTCGGTCTCAGAGACGTTGCGCCAAGTGTGCGGCGTTGTTCCATTGAAGGTAAGCGCGTCCCCAGAACCGAGTGAAAGCACTTCGCCGTCGAGAAGGAACTCGATGCTCCCCGAAGCGATGTAGCAGACTTCGCACTCGGTCGGCATCGAATAGAGCGCGTCGCCTCCGTTCCCTCTTGGTCCCGCGACCGTCTCAATCACCGTCACATGTTTCTCAGTTGAGGAGGTGAGAAGCGTGTCAAAGATCATTTCTCCCGGCAGAACAGCGCGTTGACGCTCAGATGCGCGGGTTATCTGGTACACAGGTGGAGCAAAAAGGTCTTCCATAGAGAGACCGACAACTTCACAGATCGCAATCAATGAGTCCACCGAAGGGCTCACGATCCCACGCTCTACACGAGAGAGGAAGCCCTTGGATAGATCTGTTTTTCCTGCAACATCAGAGAGTGAGAGACCAGAAGCTTCACGAGCCTTCAAGAGCCGTGGGCCCAGCGGGTACTTTTTTGACATTGCGATTCTCTGTTGGCTTAGCCGAAGTCAGCTTTAAGGGTCGCCTCGCTCTTTGCAATAGCTTGCTCCTCGGTCTTGGGATCAAAGCCCCGAGTAATAAGGAGATAGGCGATCGATGTGACGACGAGACCCACCAGCCATGAGATGTCAGTGTCGTGGAGCAGCTTCGCTACCGGTCCGATGTAACTCAGCGAGCCGAGCTGCGGCAACACCATGAACGGAATCTCGGCGGCAAAACCGATCGCATAGGCGGTAATGCCCCGCCAGTTCCAGCGATGATAGATGCCATCAAGTGAGAACAGATCGGTGATTGCATAGTGTCCACGACGTACGTAGAAGAAGTCAATCAAGTTTGTCGCGGTCCAAGGCACCAACAGATACAGCATGAGCGTCAGGGCTGTGAAGACGGTATTCACAGCGCTCGTGGTGATCACGTCACCGATCAGGTACCAAACAATAGCAAGGCCAATGATGGAGATCACCCGAGCGGCGCGAGTTGGGGTGACTTTTTTGAAACAGTCGATTCCGGTCAGCAGTGTCAGTGAGGCTCCATAGGCATTCATTCCCATGGTCGCGAGCAGCGCAAGTGCCGAAGCAAGTGCCGCGACAGAGCCAAGACCTCCAAAGACATTGTTCCCTGCCGTCTTGAGGCCCAAGAGACCGTCATTCGCATTGAGATGGATGGCGAGCCATGCACCAAGGGCGATTAGCCATACAGCCGACGACGACGCTCCAAAGAACACTGAGAAGATGACGGAACGACTCTTGGTCTTACTGGGCAGGTAGCGAGAGTAATCAGAGACGTAGGGTGCGTAAGTGATGTTGTAGGCAGCGGCCGCAGAGAACTCTGCCATGAAAGCGGTAAAGGTGAAACCATAGTGAGCCTTGGGTGCAAAGCCACCAGCGTGGCCGGTGATGATCGCAATGGTGATAATGGTTATCAAGGGGAAGGAGATGACGAGCAGGATTCGAAAGATCCGGTGAACCCAATCATGACCAAAGATTGCGAGCAGCGCAGCGGCAATCACCGTCACCAGTGCGATAGCCGTCGGATTCCATCCATACGCACCAGAGATACCCTGAGCAAGAAGGACCTGATCAGTGACGTTAAAAGCCATGTAGGTAAAGAGCGCGACGAACAAGACGATCACGACACCGCGATAGCCAAATTGCGCTCGCGACTGGATCATCTGTGGCAGGCCGAGCTTTGGACCTTGGGATCCATGGAATGCCATGAAGAATGTACCGACAACGATGCCTAGGAGACCAGCGAGTGCAGTCCACCACAGCGAGAGGCCCATTGCTGGGCCAATAAACCCGATAGGAATTGTGAAGTACTGGAAGTTGCCGAGAAACCATAAGGGTGCCTGGTGCCACAACTTTCCATGCCGCTCGCGCTCTGGGATCCAGTCAATCGAGTGTACCTCGATACCTCGCACTGGCTGTACCAACTGCTGCTGCTGACGTGGTTCTGTGTCCACTGCTGCCCCCTCCTGCTAGTCGTTGCCAAATAGTATACGAACGTTTTTGCCATTCACTACAACAAATACGAAATTGATTGAAAGATTTCAAACAATTGTGCTCCGCTCACCTCCGCCGAGGCAGCGAGCGCGCTCGCAGAGCACGAGTAGGGTCGCAGAGACAGCGGCGATCTCGACACTATCGCCCGTCTGCTGTCTCCAAGGAGCCCTCCAAATCAGAATGGGACTCGCTGTTACCAACGAGTGGCCTGTGATCCGACAAGGTCGACCCCCAAGACAGAGGAAGGATTCGTGAGGTTTGAGATCCAGATGGTGGCGGTAGAGCCGAAAGTTGCAAGCATGGTGTTTGTTTCTAGCGGGATCCGCTGACCAGCGCAGCGGCCAAGATTGCATGGACTTAGAGTTGAATGATCCAGTATCGAGTGAGGCCCCTGGATCCCAAAGCGAGGGAATCATGATGAATTTAGCTGATCGCCACTACCACGTCGGCATGGTGCTCTTTGACGGGTTTGAGCTCCTCGATGTCACGGGTCCATTAGAAATCCTCGGGCGCTTGCCTAGGAACTTCACCATTTCGCTCATCGGGGAGTCCCGCCAGCCTGTGAGGAGTCACCAAGGAGTCTCGATCGTCCCAGATGTGGATCGCATTGAGGCTGCGACGGTGGATCTGTTGATGGTGCCAGGTGGCCAAGGGACGAGAACCCTCGTTCACAACCTCGGGTTCCTCGCGTGGCTGAGTGACTATGGACACAAGGCCAAAATCATCGCCTCAATCTGCACAGGGTCCGCACTCCTCGGTGCGGCTGGGCTCCTCGACGGGTATCGAGCAACCTCGAACAAGCGTGCCTTTGATTGGGTACAAAGTGTCGCTCCCCAAGTTCAGTGGGAGCCCAAAGCCAGATGGGTTGCCCATCTCGACCGGTGGAGCTCATCTGGAGTGGCGGCCGGGATGGACATGACTCTCGCGTTAGTTGCACAACTTGTGGACGAACCAACTGCACGCGAGCTGGCGGCTGGGATAGAGTATGAGTGGCACGAAAAAGCCGACTGGGATCCCTTCGCCGCCAGCACTCCTGCAATGGCACAGAGCGAGCCCCTCGGAATCATCACCGTCTTTCGATCGCGCTTGCGAAAGGACCACGCTAATTACGAGTCACTAGCCGACGAGCTAGAGCACCTTGCCAGAGAGCAACCAGGCTTCCGGTCCTTCAAGACCTTCGTCGCCCAAGATGGCGAGCGTTGTTCGATCGCTGTCTTTCGTGACGAGCAGACTCAGCGTGCGTGGAAGACCTACCCCTTGCATGCCGAGGCCCAGCGACGAGCCATAGAGGAGTTCTACACCGAGTTCTTGGTTCAAGTTGGGCAGATCTCGCATGAGGTCCGAGCCCCAGACTGAGGGTACCTTTTGGGGTCAGCGTATTTTGTACCATGTTGATCGTGGGCACCAAATAGACCTTTGGAGCCGAGACACCCGCCATCTGCGTCCTTTAGGCACAACGCAGCGATGCCGATCCGAGGACAACCCCAACAACCGACATTGAGACCACTACCATTCAGGGTTCCGACAAAGTTCTTATGCGGCTGCCTGGCCTGGCCTCGTACCACAGGATTGGCACGGTCGGTCCCCTTGTGATGTGAGTTTGAGATGGATATCGACCCGGTAAGTACCACGAGTTACATTGCTCGTAGTGCGGCCGATCGCGCCCAGCGAACGGGAGCGCTTCGATGAGACCGCTGCGAACAGAGCACCGGCTCGGTGCTTCACTAGTCGACGAGGTCACGCGCTACGTCGCGGTTGAGAACGACACCTAGCGCGCTCTTGGGCCCTAGACCCGCTGCTCTGTGGGCGCGCTCTAGAGAGCTGGAGCGACGCCTAGCACTACTGCAGACTACGCCACATCGCCAACGACCAGAGGTTCTGCATTCTCGATGGGCACCGACGCCAAAACCTCGCTAGCCAGGTGCCAAGCGCAATACTCAAGCGGCTCTCTTCAAACTTCCAGACCTGATGAGGTCATCCGGTGGTGATGGTCGGAAACTTCACCGACCCGTCCCGGAACCTCGACACCTGTTACCAGACACCGGGTGTTCGACGCGGGCCGCTCTCAAGTACGCGTCGGTGGGCACCTCAGACGCTCGCAGCACTGTGTAAGCTCGCGATCTTACTCCTTCGTCTCAGCGGGTTCAAGAGCATCGCCTCAGGTCTGCGCTAGGTTGCTTGGAACTACACCAGCGGTCTCGCACTCATGGGTCGGAGCGCTCAAACAGGCTACGTTACCTGGACTCCTTCTCGGACGTTGTTGACCCAATCGTGCCTAGAGGTTCGCTACCACCAAACCAGCTCTTGCTGCAATCTGGCCCGCTTACAGGCTATCTGTGCAACACCTGCGAGTCAACCCCGAGGTGTCAGCGTCCAGGGGATCAGCTCCACTGCCAGACTTTGTCGGCCACCCTGCCCGAACCATCGATCTGGATCTTCGGTCGGTCGGCTCGGCCCACTTGCCGTCAACGCGAGAGGGATCATTGTCTCGGTCGCTGACTACCCCGGCGAGCAGCTTCGCCCTTCGGCGCACGAGAGCTTTGTCGGCCCATGCCGCTGTTGCGCATAGCGCCCCATCACTGGAAATCCTTGCGGGCGGGGTAAACGGGACGCTCCTCGACCGCGACCCCGCTGAACTGGGGTGTTCGCGCAGAGGGTTTGTCAAAAGGGACGCTGTTGTCCCCATCACAGAGTGTTGTCAGAAACCCGTCACATATCGCTGAAGGTCACGCCAGATGTCGAGGGTCTTGGATTGATCGGTTATGGTGATCTGATGAGCAACAACCCCCAGCTACCCGATGGCGCCAGGGTTGCGGCGAGCCTCACGGATCCACCTCGCCGGGCAAGGCTCAGCGACGTCGACGAGGTGATCCGCTTGGCTTCGCTGATGTACGAGGAGATGGGGATGGACACTTCGAAAACGGAGTGGCGACAGGCCGCAGCCGAACATGTGCGCCGTCGGCTCGGCGACGAGCTTATGGTCTTCGTCGTCGAGAACCCGACGCACCCCGGCCACCTGGTCGCCACCGGCGCGGGATCCATTGCCGCAAGACTCCCGGGGCCGAACAATCCATCCGCCCGGGTTGGCTACATCCAGTGGATCTCCACCGACGTCGCCTGGCGTCGGCGCGGCCTGGCTCGCGCCATCACCGTCGCGTTGATCAACTGGTTCGGCGACCAGCAGGTCCGCGCTGTGGAGTTGCACGCTACCCAGGAAGCAGAGCCACTGTACCGAGCGCTCGGCTTCGATCAGGGCACGAACCCCGGCCTGCGCGTACGCCTCGACCGACCAACCAGATTGCGGGTCTCGGAAAACTGAAGGGCCGGCCCTGTTGCAGTTGGCGATCCCCTTTTAACACGTACCTACGTCGGGACCAAGACCGGCGAGATCACCCGATACCGTGCGGGTGAGTGCATGACCGATCTCCCGGGAGTCGATGGCGAGTTGTTCGATACTCGAACCCGCTACCGCTCTTCTTGGCCGAAAGAGCGCATCAACGATATGGGGGAGAATGGGAGTGGTGTTTTCCATGACTGCGGTCGCAAGTGCTGCATCGAGGGCCGAGCGTTCCACTGCCAAGAGTTCACGACCCAAGGCCGATTCGGTGAGGGCACCGGTGAGTGATCGCCGGCGTTGGCGAGTCACTGCCGTCCACTCGGCGTCAGTCATGGAGCTTGGTCGCGGACCTTCATCGAGGGGGTTGAGTCTGGCGGACAAAGCAAATACCCGCGCATCATCGGTCACTCAAAGTGATGGCACGAGCCGCCTCCAGCGCTCTAAGACCGTGAAGCCAAGACGTTCATAGACGCCTTGAACCTCAGGGCTTGCGGTGAGCACCCCGAATCGCGCTCCCCCAGTGAGTCCGTGAGTGAGGGCGCGCAGAGTCACCGCCGAGCCGTAGCCATTTCCACACGCCTCAGCAACTGTTCCTACCGCGAAGATGCCGACGGCCTCGGCGGCTACTACCGACATCGCACAGCTAACAAGCACCCCATCTACCTTGCCGAGGTGCCACTGGATCTCGTCACACTTGAGGTGTGCAGGGTCCAAGAGCTTTGTCGCGTTTGCGGGCGGCGTGCCGAAAACAGCACCGAGTACCTCGGTGATCGCGAGATCGTCTTGCGCGCGGCGCGTGCTCAAAGTGAGACCAGGTAATTCTTGACCCTGAACTTCGTGAGTGACTAGCGACGTCGCCATCAAGAGTATCTCATCCTCCGCGAAGAGCCCCATATCACTTAGCGCCTCATCGACTTCGTCGGGCACGCTTGGCCGGAGCCGTGCGGCCCAGGACACTCCGCTGGCAGCGAGTCGTACTGCAAGTCCGCTTGCATCCTCGGGGGTAGCGGTCCTATCGAGACCATACATCCCGTTATAGGGGCGCCCCGGGACTGTGGTCATAAGGCCAACCAAACCCTGGCGTACGTCACGCCAGGCACCAACTCGGCCCCGTGAAATGGCTTCACACGCCGCGAGCATCCCCGCCGCAGCCTCATCTGCATTGGGTGCCCGGTTCCACATGGGACTGAGGCTAGCCCAACCTTTGCATCCCCCAATCCAAAGTTCCCACCCCAGAATTACCCAACTCTGAGTGAGCGACCTCTGTGCATACCTACCGCGGACAGGCGCTCTGGAATACGTCCTCACAGAACGCTTCGAGGGAGTGCTCCAGGGATGACTTCGGCTCGCCGATACGGTATGGAGGGTTCGCTAGAGCACGACAAATAGTTCGAGACTCTTGACGCTCCCCAACGAATCCTTGACAGCAAACAGGGTGTCGTTACCGCGTTGGGCGGGCTCTGGAACACAGGAGATACGAAGGTGAGTTACGACTTGCTGGGCTGCTGGTGGGCGTTGGGGTACTCCTCACGTGAGGGGTAGACCCGTTCTTTCACTGCGGGCCTCTCTCGGCTCTGAGTCCTTACGAGGGAGGGTCCTTCGAGTCGCGAGATTGCTTCTTGACGGGCTCGTGCATCCGCCGAGAGCGCCGCTTGTAGCTCATCGACACCGAAGATCACTGAAATGAGAAGGAGTGACCCATGCTGGCTCAAGAGTTTGGCAACAGCCACTCCCATGTGTGGCAATTCTCGATGGGTCTTGCACCGCTCCCACCGAGCGATCACACTCGAGAAGGCGGCTCGTAAACTCCTTGTCCGCTACGGGGATAGAACCTGAAGGTGCCCACTGGAAGAAAGTTGAAGGTGCCCACTGGAAGAAAAACGAGGAAAGTCTTTGAAGCGGGGTCGGCGCGAGAGTGCCGCTGCGAAACTTTTGGATGCGGGCTAGGAGTCGCTGCTGGCTTTCTTATCGGTGCTGATCACCTCTTGGCGCACCATCACGAAGTCTCCGGCGCTTGGGTTCACCTTCCACCACGCGACCGTATCGCCGGTATATGCCGGGACCGCACCACACACAGTCGTCGTGAAGAGATAGCCGTGCCGAAAACTCGGGTCACCACCGATCTCTGGACTCTCTTGATCAGCCGCATTCGAGGCGCTGAGCAAGGTCCACTGCCCCCCAACAAAGGCTACCACCGCACCCTGAAAGCAGCCACCCCCTACCTCTCGGATCAGAAACGCCGGGTCCGAAAGCCCAGAGAGCGAGGCCACCGGAATCGTGGCAGAGGCAAGATACATCGCTCCTTTTGAAAAACCAAAGGGTGATTTCAGCGCCGCTACCGTGTTCCATGATCGATTCGATGAGTACTCATAGATCTTGATTGGCAACCCATCTGGCGCCCATGGAAAAGCGGCGACCGCATCGTAGCGTCCGTCGAGGAGAACGACTTTGCTCCTTGCCCCAACAAATTGGCGCTCACTCGATCCCGTTGGGAGCACTGGGACTTGGCGACGCCGTGCATCTCGGTAGTACGTCGCATCGGTCGTGGCAAGGAGCCGAGTCAAAGCGACCTCCATAGTCATCATCTTCTGATTCGTACGAGGGCGTGAGAATCGAGCCGGTGAGTTTGGGGCTGAAGACTTGCTCGAGACCGAGTTCGACGCTACGGTCGAGCCACAACCCCCCAACAGCACACTCCCTACGACGACGGATATCGTTCGCCTCCACCGCATTGACTGCATCATCCTCCCGCCTTTGACTCGCCGACTCCGGCTGAGGGCCCGACACTACCAGCCGCCGGACTTCTCTCCTCCCGCCACCTTGGGCGTCTCGCATCTCATAGCTCTGATGCGAACGGCGACCTGTTCTCCTCGACCCTCAGGACCAGTCACGTAGACAATACCGGAAGCGACCTTGCGGTCTGGATGCCTTGCGATCTAGATGCCTTGCAATCTGGCAGCACGGCGATCAGCACTCAAGCAACTACAGGGGCGAGCCCCTGCGCCTCGTCCACTTCGCCTATGAGACGTTTGGGACTTCATAGCAGGGATTGGTAGCTCAGTTGGCGCCGATGGCATGGACAATGAGTTCTGCTACAACCGTCGGGTCCTCGAGCTGGGGCAAGTGAGCCATACCTGAAAGCAGGCGATGGTAGCCGTTTGGAAGGCGCTCAGCCAGCGAGTGGCTGGTCTCGACAATGAAGGGAATGTCAAGGGCTCCACAAGCCACGAGTGTTGGGGCCATCACCTGTTCAAGTTGACCCCATGCATCGATACCACTCGCTCCCGTCCCTTCAGGAACACCGTGAGAGAGGATGACCCTGTTCATGTCAAAGAAGAGCTCACGGACGGGCCCTCCTACCCTGCCTTCGCCTTGAGTCGGACCGTCGAGCCAGAGCCAGGCCTCCAGGCGGTTCTGTTCATCTAGGTCACCGACCGAGATCGTCTCCTCGAGCTGCTCGACCAAGCGGGCGGTATCGCCGTCGAGTTCAGGGTCGGGCCCACCACTCACCGACGGAGCGAACAGTACGAGACCTGCCACCCGCTCTGGCGCAAGGACTGCGACATCAAGCGCAATCCCACCGCCAGCAGAGCTTCCCACCAACCACACAGGGGTATCGGTGATCTCGTCAAGGACGGCAAAAAGATCCTTCACATGGGAAAACTCCTCCGGAGAGGGAGGCGTCTCTCCATAACCCCGGCGATCATAGCAGATGACGGTAGCTCTCTCGCCGATGGCAGATACCACCTCTTGCCAGCTCCGTTGATCCGTCACTCCTGCGTGAAGGAGAATGACGATAGGTTGCCCTCCCTGGAAACGCTTCCCGAATAGCTGAACTGACCCACGATCTACCAACAGTGTTTCACCGAGCAACATCTTCTCACTATAGCCTTGGAAAGGGAGCGCGAAAGGGACTTGGAGGGTTTTTTCCGTTCTGTCGTCATAGTCAGGCGAGACCGAAACAGAGAGTGGTCCTTCGATTCAGCACCTCGCCCTCAGCTATCGTACTTCCCCCGGGTCCGACCCGGCGTGGCACGGGTGAGTCAGTTCCAAAGGATCATCGGTGCCAGATGTAGGGAGTCGTCGTGGCAACTGGGAACAAACCGCTGCGCTCGAGGATGGGTCTAGACATCGGGGAACAATCGCTGTGAAGATAGTGCTTCCCGGCCGCCAAAGCAGCACCAGCTCTCGCGGCGGTGAGGGCGCGGTAGATTCCTTTGCCTCGCCAGTCAGAGTGAGTAGCGCCGCCCCATAGTCCCGCGAAGTCAGCATTCGGAGTCAGCGTCAACCGACCCGCACATACAATCTCGCCAGAGACTTCCGCTACCCAAAACTGCTCGGTACCCTTCGATCGCTGCAAGCGAGCCAACGTCTCCTCTGCTGAGTGGCCACCGTTAAACACCTCCCGCTGCATCGCCGTGGCGCGAGCGATGAGGTCGGCGGCCTCGGCCAGATTGTCGACTCTTCGAACGTTCACTGTCGACGGAGTTACAACTGGATGCGACAGCAGTTCCCTAGGTCTCAGTATCAGTGTGTGCGCGGCTAAAAAAATAAATCAATGAGGGCGAGAAGGCAGAGATGTTGGAATG
>NZ_DAHXOI010000021.1 GCF_027364955.1 Ferrimicrobium sp. | reverse complement strand
TGCCGATAGACGGAGCGGTTCCGGGCATTGCAGGTGCCCCGGAGCAAGCCGCTTAGTGGTCTTGCGAGGCGATGGAACGGACTACCATGAAATCGCTAACTGTCAGTGTGCTGGTCGCTCAAGGGGTGATCGGTGGTCGTGCAGGACCCGCTGTTCATGGTCGAGCAGAAAGCGTTTGTGCGCCAGCCCACTGGCATAACCGGTGAGCGATCCGTCGGCTCCGATCACGCGATGGCACGGCACCACGATCGGTAAGGGATTCGCACCGATGGCGAGCCCAACCGCCCGAACCGCACGCGGACGACCGATCGTGGCTGCGATCGATCCATAGTTTGTCGTTGTCCCAAAGGGGATCGTGCCTAACGCATCCCACACTTGGTGTTGGAAGCTCGTGCCTCGAGCCAGGAGGTCGAGATCAAAGTCTGTTGAGGCCCCGGAGAAGTAGGCACCGAGCTGCTCAACAGCCTGTGAAAGTGGTCGCGAAGGGCTTGCCGAGAGGGCCTCTAAGGAGGTTGGTTCGATGAGATGGATGGCGTGGAGGTGCTCCTCATCTCCAACAAGGGTGATGGGTCCGAGCGGTGACTCGATGGTCATTCGATGGAACCTGGCAGTTGATGTGGTTGACATCACGATTTTCTCCTTGGATCTTGGTAGACAGCGGCAACGGTTGTCGTGACTGGTGCACCAGTTCGAGATCCTAGCAATGGATGGGCCGTTGCATTCCGCAGGTTCCGACCGTACCGATCAAGCATCAACTCGACTATCCAGTGCCAGTGACCCGGGTCAGCATTGCTTTCTAGAACAATCGGTTCTAAGTGGTTGCGCAGCGAAGTGACGATCTCGTCGGCGCTCTAGGTGGAACGAAACGGTAGCGCCCCAATGTGTGATGATCCCTCGACGCTGGACTGTCACAAAACTCCTCTCTTTGCCCATCGCAAATGGATGGCGGTAGTACAAATATGACAGTAGTGCCGTAGGAGCGCACGGCACCAGACACCTGAGGCAGACCACTCCAAGGGAATGGCTGGACCTTGGATGATTCGAAAGCGACCACGAGTATGCACTTCTCCTACGCTGTGTGACACGAGGGTGCGCCCGAAACGTACTGGAGACAGCGGTAGGGATCGCTAGCGCATCGGTATCAGGGCGATCCATATCCGAAGAATTAACCGGGTGGCTGTGTGGGGTTTCACTGGTGTTCACCCAACCCCGGCATGCTGTGGTGGTGGAAGAGAGTCACCCAGACGAGAGCGTACCTGGTGACGCTCCCTTGATCGCGCGAGTTCGGTGGCTACCACTGGAGGGAGCGTGGAATGTTCGCGATCTCGGTGGGTATCCCTCGAAACTCGGGAGCGTGCTGCGAAGCGGCGTGCTGCTACGCGGGGACTCTCCGCACCGTTTAACCGCTGACGATCTGGCGATACTCGCTCCACTCAATATTCACAGCATCGTTGACCTTCGTCGACCGGAAGAGGTCGCACACTTTGGATCTGGCCCGTTGGCTGATTTAGTGCAGGTGATCCTGCACGTACCGTTGCGACAAGCCTCGCGTTTAATGGACCCTCTTGACACCGATGATCTGGTCGCGCTCTATCGTCACTATGTGAGCTACAACACGGAGGAGCTGGTTGAGGTCATCTCCTTCGTCGCTGACCCAAGACATCATCCGGTCTTCATTCATTGCCATGCAGGTAAGGATCGCACCGGTGTGGTGATCGCTCTCCTACTCTCGTTACTTGGGGTTCCGGATGCGTGGATCGCGAGTGACTATGCGTTGACCCAAGAGGCATTCACCAACTTTCTTCATCACGTGGGAGCGGCGATGCGCGAGGTGGAGGTATCAGCCGAGCGCCGTAGCCAAGTTGATACCATGCTGCAGCTCTTGGCCGGAATCCGAGAGTATTACGGTTCGGTTGAAGAACTGTTACGTTCGCATGGGCTGACCGCCTCGGAGGTCATGAGTTTGCGTAGTGGATTACTCGAGCCGGTCTATCAACCGAAATTCTGTTAAGTTGTGGGGCTGGCGAGGCCCGCGTCGAGCGTCTCGACCTGCGAGTTACGGGCCCTGAGACGGAGATCGAACTTGTGGAAGATGATCGCCCACACCACCATATTGGCGGGGTAGAGGAGATAACCAAAACGGGTAGCAGGTGCGAGCATGATGGCGATAAAGAAGACGAGTGCGACGTAGGCGGTCATCGCCGAGGGTGATCGTGGACGAAGACGTCGATACAGTAAAAGCGCCAGTTCGCCGCCGACCAGGACGAGGGCGAGGATGACGAGAGTGTGGAGCTGACTGCCGAAGATACCGACCAGTTTCTGGCCGATGAGCGGCGACTCTGCTGGTGATTTGATCTTGGTCAGTCCAAGCGGGAAGAGAATCTCGTTGACGAAAAAGGCCCTTGGGTTGATGAGGCTTGCGATGGCGATGATGGGTGCCAGAATCGCGACCAGTGCCCCCCCGTAACGAAAGCGCACGTGTCGATTGCTGTTGGGCGGTTGGACGAAGATCAAAGCGAAAGCGAGCGGCCATGCCGTGAGTTTGATCGCAGCTGCGACCGCGCTGGCTATGCCTGCGAGTACCGGTTGTCGGCGGTAGCTCAGAACGAGGGCGAGGAGCAAGAGAGCGACAATCGGTAGATCGTCACCGCCGGTGACAAGTGGCAGTGCACCCGTCGGGAGGATGATGACGAACTGGAAGAGGCGAACGCGATCATCAGCTGAGAGCCGGCTCAGCGCGAGTGCGACGACGGTAATCACCAAGGTAAAGAGTGTAAGGCTCACCCTGGCATCGCGCAAGGCTTTGGGAATCGTGAGTCCATTGGGAACACCAAAGATAATCATCCCAGGCAAATACGGTACAAAGGCGGTAGCGTCGGTCTTCTTGGAGAGGTTTTGTGCGCCGGTGCCGACCGTGTTTGGCGCGTTCAGGTAGCAGTTCTGGTTGTGGACAACGCGGTCGCCGCAGCGTTCGATGACCGCCACCTCGTCCTGTGCGTGAATCCCTGGCACATTGTTGACGCGTTGCGCGATCGAGATACTCAACGGCACTACGAGACAGAGGAGAAAGAGTGAGACGACGAGACCGCGACGAGTGAACCGACTCTCTTGTGCTCTCTTGTGGCGGGATAAGAGAAGCGCGATGAGTCCGACGAGGGCATAGGGAATGACGGCTAACGCCGCCCACTGTCGATAATCAGCATGCGTAGAGATGAGGAGTTGACCGACGGCAAAAATTGCAGAGGCCAGATAGAGCAACGAGTCCTGTTCGAGGGGGGTGAGTTGGGCGAAGAAGCGCCAGAGTCTTTTGCCCGTTTGAGGCGAGGATAGCACGCCGATATTCTAGTGTGCCAGGGGACGCTAAAGGTCCATGAGTGACGAGGTCGCTGGGTTAGGAGATCGATGCTGGGTTAGGCGATCGATGATGGCGCAAGCTAGTGGCTCGGGTCGATAGCCCGATGTCGCTGCTGTCGTTCCTCTGGGGCCTGACTCTGTGGCACAACGGAGGGGGAAGATTCTGGCTCCGGCGCCCTCGCCGTGCCGTGGGTAGACCTCGATGGGACGTCGGGCCATCGAAGCTCTCTGGAGCCGGCACGATGTGCGGTTAACATGATTGTTGATGACACGCCTGATCGTTCCTCGTAGCCAAGATCACCTACCGCAGTGCGTCGAGGCGCTGTCGGTGGTGCACGCGGCCGTTGGTTATCCTGTCGTCTGGCCAACCGATCCCTCGGAGTGGCTGACGGGAGAGGGTTTCCTCGGAGCTTGGGTGGCCACCGACGAGACAGTGGTGCAAGGCCACATCGGACTCAAGCGCTCGCTGCTCGATGACGGTAGCTCAGTCGGTGAGATCTTTCGTCTCTTTGTCGTTCCGGATGCGCAAGGAACGGGCATTGGGCGCTCGTTGTTGGCTCTAGGGGTCGCACGGTCACATGCGCATGGACTACTCCCAATGCTACGGGTGCTGCTGCCAGAGTCCCGAGACGTGGCCTCTTGGTATGAGCGTCTTGGTTGGCGCCTCCACTCCACCCGGCTTGCGACGCACGGTCCGCTCGCGAGTCGAGGCTACTCGATCGCAACCTATCTGCTCAGAGACTCCGGGTCAACGGGGGGTGACGGCAGCGGGTGATGGTGAACCTGACCGTTTGCTGAAACATCGTTGGTTCTACGCCTGCGTTGTGTGATAAGGTAACCCTAGAGTAGGGGAGGTCCGAACAACGTGGCAGATTGGGATGGCAAGGGTTTACCGCCAGCCGCGCAGCGCCGTGTCGAGTCAGCGGCTGCCTCATCACTGCGATCCTCGCTCCTGTCGATAACGTCAAACACCGGAATCGAATCCGTTGGTTATCGCCCGGTGAGTGAGGTCATGGGTAGCGTGGTTTTGAGCACCTACGGAGCGGTGATGCCATCATGTGGGGTCTATAACCAAGGATATGGAGCACCGTTCGGGATGAACTCCGGCATGTCGGGTGTCCGCATGGGTGGAGGTCAACAGTTCTACGGGGGCTATGAGCCCTATGTCGATGTGATAAACCGTGGATGGACGGTCGCGATGAACCGGATGCTCACCGAATCCAGCGCGGTGCACGCGCACGGTGTTGTCGGAGTGCAACTGACCCAGCGGCGCTTCGAGGGTGGTGCGATCGAATTTATGGCGATGGGTACTGCGGTCCGGTCGACGGTGGTCAAAGATCATCATGGTCGCGACATCTTTACGACCCATCTCGATGGCCAGGATGTCTCCAAGTTGCTCCATCATGGTTGGATGCCGGTCCGGCTGATCGTTGAGGTCACGGTGGCGGTGCGTCACGACGATTACAACACCTTGAACCAAGGTTCGATGTTCGCGCCCAATGCGGAGTTGACTGGTTTTAGCGACTTGGCGAACTCGGCTCGCTCCTCTGCACGACAAAGTCTTCGGCGCCACCTCAAACCAAACGCTGAGGTTGGTGTGATCATCGACTCACTCGACTCGAATATTTTCCGCAACGAACTCGGTCAGGGACACTCGGACCATCTCAGCGAGGTGCGGGTCGTGGGAACCACGATTGCACAATCGGGGAGATCAGAGACGCGCATGGAGCCACTTCCTATTATCTATCTGAAGTCAAGAAAGACAGGAGCATAACGACATGGCTGAAGAGACCCTCGATCCACAACAGCTAGGCGTACCAGAGGACGCAATTCGACGTTTGCAGGAGATGAGGCCGGGTCAGGCTACTTCTCTGTTTACCTCAGATCTGTCCGTGAACGAGTTCCTGCTCGTGCGTGAAGCTGGGTTTCGACCCTTGGGCCTGGTCTTTGGTTCATCCATTTACCATGTGGGTATCCAGGTGGGTCGTTGGAGCAGCAATCAAGAGCTCGACAAGCTGACCTCAGCGATGTACCATGCTCGCGAGCTTGCCATGGAGCGCATGCAGTCCGAGGCCGAAGTTCTGGGTGCCGATGGCATCGTCGGTGTGCGATTGGACGTCGAGTTCAAAGAGTTCGGCAACGACATCGCTGAATTCATTGCAGTTGGTACCGCGGTGAAGGCCGATGACACCTCCATCAATTGGCAGAGTAATGGTCGTCCCTTCACCTCTGATCTGAGCGGTCAGGATTTCTGGACGCTGCTCCAGTCTGGATATGCACCGCTGGGCATGGTCATGGGTACCTGTGTCTATCACATCGCGCATCAAGGCATGCTGAAGTCGATGGGTAATTTTGGTCAGAACACAGAGATTCCGGTCTATACCGAAGCGCTCTACGACGCCCGCGAGCTCGCGATGAGCCGTATGCAGGCGGAGGCGGAGGCGGTGCACGCTGAGGGCATCGTCGGGGTTAAGTTGCTCTCACTCCCGCATCAGTGGGGTGGGCATACGACCGAGTTCTTCTCGATCGGGACCGCCGTTCGCCCATTGAGGGAGGATCATATCATCGCAAAGCCCCAGATGGTGTTGCCGCTCACTGACTTCTAGTCGGGTCGGGGGCCTACCACCGGTTCTACTCGTGATGCACTGGCCGAGCACGTTAATGTATCGGGGTGTACGTGAGCCTCTGTCGAGACCGTTACCCAACCCCGGCAGGTTGTCTATACCGCGGCAAGCCTTGACAAGCCTTGGTAAACCTTGACAAGATGGCACTACCGAGTCCCATGTGATGATGAGCCAGCTCGATAATAACGATAAGAGAGATAGTTTGCAACTACCCACGATGTGGGACACGGTGGCGTGGAGTGGCCCCGCTGGGTTCCGCTCCCAGTCGAGGCCGGTTCTGCTTTGAGAAGTAGAGCATCGAAGAACAGATACCAGCAACCCTGAACACACAGTGAGGAATAGATGATGGCGCTAGATCCAATACTGGGACAACTACTGCAGAGTCTGCGTGACGGTGGCTCGAAACCGACCTACGAGATGGAGCTCGGAGAGGCTCGGGCGCTCGGAGAGGCGATGGCCCCCTTGGCCTTCACGATCGCCGACGAGATGAAGAGCGTTCGCGATGTCACGGTTGGTCAGCTGCCGATCCGCATCTATGTCCCTCCTGAGGCTGGGGAGGTGCTGACGTTGTTCTTCCATGGAGGGGGGTTCGTTCTTGGAAGTATTGCCTCCTACGATCGGCTTGTGCGACGATTTGCCACATTGACCAAAAGCGTCGTTGCCTCAGTTGGTTATCGCCTCGCCCCAGAACACCCGTTCCCGGCCGCAGCTGAGGACGCGTTGAACGCGTTGGCGTGGGCGCAAGAGGTGCTGAGCGACGGCCTCGATTTGGATGTTCACCGCCTGGCTGTCGCCGGTGATTCGGCCGGAGGTAATCTGGCGGCGGTCGTCGCGCTTGAGGCGCGGAACCGCAAGATCGACCTTGCGGGACAGTTGCTTGCCTATCCTGCCACTGATATCAACGCGGAGACGCCGTCGATGCATAGGTTTGCGACGGGTTACTTTCTGGAGCGACAGGAGGTCATCTGGTTCGGCGAACAGTACTATCAGGATGCGCATGCGCTCGAGGACTGGCGTGCTCGACCGGTCCTTGAAGACCCCACTGGTGTTGGACCTGCCATCATTGCACTCGCAGGATTCGATCCACTTCGGGACTTTGGTGTCCAGTATGGCGAGCATCTTCGCGCGGGAGGTGTTCGGGTCAGCGTGCGCGACTACGAGACGCTCGTCCATGGTTTTCTCTCCCTTGGCGATATTGTCCCAGCGGTCCGCGAGGCCACCACCGATCTTTTCCAGAGCTTTGCTAAGCTCCTGTCGACGGGAGCGCTACCCAACGGATAATCATTGGTCGAGGGAGTGGATGCGATGCGGGCCATCTGATGGACTGCCTCGACGTACGCTGTCGGTGAGTATGCTGTCGGTAAAAGGTGCGCCGTTGCGTTCTGAAAATCGCGTTCTCGTGCAGGGATGAGCTCGAGCCCGGGCGGTGTTGTCGTTGCGCTCTATCGCCGACTGTAGTTAATCTGTCGAAAACAACTAGCATCAAGTCAGGTATGGCACGCTTCGATCGCAATGAACAGCGACGCACGATTCTCGGCGGCGGTTTACAGGTTTGGAGCCTGTTGTTCTTGGGCTCGTTGCTCGCAGCAGTTGCCATGACTTTGGTCTACCCCTCGGCCTCTTCACTCCGCGAGGTTGGTGCGGTGATCGTGGAGTTGGTGACGGCCGTTGGCTGGTTTGCGATCGGTCGACCCGTGTTTGATCAGCTGCACCGTTCAAAGGGTCGGCTCGGTGTCCTCATTGGTTCACAGGTTCTTCTGCTCGCCATTGGCTCGTCGCTCAATCCCAACGCTGGCTATCTGCTGATGCCGGTCTCGGCACTTGTCTATGCTGCGCTACCTCTGCAGCTCTCGCTACCGAGCGTTGCGGCGATCGAGGCGATGGTGGGCGTCCTCTCTCACTTCTTGGCCCAACCTTCGGTCCCCTATGTGGTGATCGCCGACTGGTTCGTGCCGACCTTCCTTGCTGGCTCCTTCGTCGCCGTCTTCATCTCTCGACTATTGGACCAACAGGCCAATCTATCGCAAAGTCTGGACGAGTTGCGGATCACTCAGAGTAGGCTCTCCGAGCTCTACCGCCAGATCGGCGAGAACAATGAGCGTGAGCGGTTGGCGGCACGCATCCATGAGACGATTGCCCAACAACTCATTGGCATTCTGTTGCTCGCGCGAGGGGCCAAGGATGGTGCCATCGACGCTGAACTCATTGCGGAGGCGGCACAAACCGCGCTCGAAGCAGCGCGTGCGGTGATTCGTGAGGGGCAGCTGCCGGCGACCACCCTCGCCTCGGTCGCTGACGAGGTCGAGCTCTTGAAGGACAAGCTCCAGTCCAGCGGGGTGACCTTGATCGTTGAGCACTTTCCGTCGACTGAGTTCTTGCTTGACTCGACGACGACCGAATGCATGACACTGATCCTTCGTGAAGTGGGCAACAACATCATTCGTCATTCGCGAGCACGGACTGCGCATCTCGATTTTATTGAGGAGGAGGGTTCGCTGATCGTGGTGGTCGAGGATGATGGGGTTGGTTTCGATACCGCGCGTACCGACTGTGATGAGCACTTTGGACTAGAGCTGATGCGTCGCAGAGTGGAGCAAGTCTTTGGTGACTTCTCTCTCGAGAGTCGCCCCGAGGCGGGGACCCGTATTAAGGTCAGGTTGCCACGATGATCAAAGTCGTCATCGTGGATGACCACACGATCGTTCGCCGTGGATTGCTCGGTATCTTGGCCAAGGCGCCAGACTGCTCGATCGTCGGCGAAGCCTCAGGCGTGAGCCAGGCCAAACAGGTGGTCACTGCAACGCAACCCGATGTCGTGTGTTGTGATCTCAAACTCCAGGACGGAGACGGTTCGAGCCTTGTCGCTTGGGTGCGTGATCGGACCCAAGCGAACGCGCTGGTGCTGACTACCTATGATGAGCCAGCACTTGTCCGTTCGGCGTTGGCGGCGGGTGCCAAGGGCTATCTCTTGAAGGACGTGGAGGAGTCGATCCTCTTTGACGCTATCCGTCGCGTCGCACGCGGACAGACCTACTATGCCACTGCGCTCAGCATGCGAATCTCTCGTGACTTACACCATGACGCACTCCTGACCCAGCGCGAGTTGGAGGTACTTCGACTGGCTGCCTCCGGCGCCACCAACACCGTCATCGGGGGTGCGTTGGGTATCGGCGAGCCAACGGTGAAGACCTATTTTTCCCGTATCTTTACAAAACTCGGTGTGAGCACAAGGACGCAGGCGGTCGTCGTCGCTATCGACCGTGGGTACCTTGATCGAAGTGCGGTCTACCGCGCGTAGTTGACGTCGTAGGTGCTCGAACGCCTCGGCGATACCTCGTACCGGACGCGTGGCAGGCAAAGGGTGCTCGTGGGGCCTCCGACGGCAGGATAAGGTGCAGCGAAGACGGTCGAGTAGCACGCATGTGTGGGGTCATCGCGCACCCCCTCGAGGTACCTACTGTTCTCGCCGCTGGCGCTGGGGGCGATCGCAACCGGCCGAGACGACTGTCGGCCATCCAAACCGTGGCTAGGGTGCTAGCTACGGGGGTTAATTGATGGAAGTGAAGGAGGAGTAGATGTCTCGACCAGCAAAGCCGGTCGCTCTAGTGACCGGCACCGCCCAGGGAATCGGGCGTGCGATTGCGGACCAACTGGAGGCAGATGGACTTGAGGTGCTGAGAACGGATCGTGATGAGATGGATGTCACGGACGCAGCGTCTGTCGAGCGATTTGTCGCCGCCGCTCCTCCCATCGACATCCTGGTCAACAGTGCCGGCGGTGTACTTGGTCAGGTCCACCAGCCGCTTGAGGCGGTGACTGACGCCGATTGGCAGGCGATCATCGACGTCAACTTGACTGGCACCTTCCACTGTGTACGTGCGGTCGTTGGGGGAATGAAGCATCGCGGCTGGGGAAGGATCGTCACGATCTCCTCGGGGGCAGGGAGGAGTGTCTCGCTGACGGGAATTCAAGCCTACGCTAGTTCCAAGGCCGCCCAGATCAGCTTCACCCGGCAGATGGCCCATGAACTCGGTCCCTACTCCATCACGGTCAACGCTATTGCACCGGGTTTTGTCCTCTCCAACCCCACCACGATCGCGCAGTGGGAGTCCTACGGGGAGGAGGGTCAGCGGCGATTGGTCGAGGGTATTGCGCTCCGACGATTGGGTCAAGCAACGGATATCGCCCATGGCGTCTCCTTCTTCGTGTCTGAACACGCCAGCTGGATCACGGGTCAAACCCTTTCGATCGATGGTGGGAGTGCACTGTTTTGAAGGACGGCTTACCTGGGATCTTGCGATGCCATGGCTAGCTTGGGAGTCGTCGCTGATGCCTCCGGGCCCTTGTGCATTACCGGTGTGGAGGTCGCTGGCACGGCTGGTGCTACGGTAGATGGCAACGTACCTGGGCAAGGGTGCAACCGATTGACTTGCGAGAGCGGTTGTTTGTTGAACGTAATAATACAGAAATGATGTTTCCTGGTGGTTGATCTTCATTTGTCGCCTAGGGTGAGCATCGAGGAGGATCCATGACCGACAACATCCACCAAGAGCTCGTCAGCTTGAACGATGACTTCTTTGCGCACAAGCACAGCCGTGACCCGCTAACGGCGACGGAACTCGGCCTCCATGCCTTCGATGGTGAGCTACCCGATCTGACACCCGAGGGTGAGCACGCGACGGCTCAAGGATATCGTGCCATCCAGAGCCGCATCGAGACACTCCTCGGTGACGCCGAGACCAGCGGCGAAGGGCTGGCCTTCACAGAACGAATCAACCTCGAGGTGATGGACGCTCTTGCTTATGGCGCCGTCACGGAACTCGAAGACGAGCTCTGGGCCCGGAATATCTCGGCTGGCGGGTACGTATCCCCACAGGCGAGGATCTTTCAGACCGTCCCAACTGCTGTGCTCGCTGACGCATCGGGGGTCGAAAGCTATCTCGAGCGACTGCGCCAACTGCCGGCACTTTTTTTGACGATCCGTGACCGCTACCAGGAGGCGGATAGGCAACGACACTTCTCCACTGCAGCCGGTGTCCACCAAGCGATAGCCCAGCTCGACGGCCATCTTGGGCTCGATGATGCCCATGACTTGTTCATCAATGTAGCGCTACCCGCTGGCTTTGAGGGTGAACGCGAACGGATTCGCGACCTCGTCCATCGAGAAATCCGGCCGGCGATTGCTGCGGTTCGTGACTATCTTGCTGGCGATCCGACGGCGCATGCCCGCGGCGATGAGGAGGTAGGTCTTTGTGTGCTCGGTGACGGGCAGGAACTCTATACCCGGGCGCTCCTTCGCCATACCACGACGGCAATGACCCCCGAAGAGATTCATCGTTTGGGGCTTGAGACGCTTGCCCGACTTGATGAGGAGTGGGCCGAGGTGGGCAACCGTGTCTTTGGCATCAGCGATCGACGAAGTCTTTTCGATCGGTTGCGAGGAGACCAGAGCCTACGGTTTGAGAATAGTTCCCAGATCATCGAGGTGGTGACGAGGGCCTTGGCGACGGCCGAACAAGCGCAGTCGCAATGGTTCCCAGACCGGCCGATTGCTCGCTGCGTCGTGGAAGAGATCTCGACGGCCGAGGCAGAGAACGCCGCCCTTGCGTATTATCGAGGTCCCTCAGACGACGGTACTCGCCCCGGCGCTCACTGTGTCTTGACGACGGTTCCTACTGAACGTTTCCGTTATGAGTACGAAGCCTTGGCCTTCCATGAGAGTGTGCCGGGGCATCATCTCCAGATCGCTACCGCGCAGACGCTCACTGAGTTGCCGGCGTTTCGGCGTTACCTTGACGCAGAGGTGAGCGCCTTTGTCGAAGGATGGGGGCTCTACGCCGAGCGCCTCGCCGACGAGATGGGGCTCTACAGTGGTGATCTCGCCCGTCTTGGCATGTTGTCTTTTGAGGCGTTGCGTGCCAGTCGGTGTGTCGTCGACACCGGTATGCACTATTATGGATGGTCCAGGCAACGAGCTATCGAGTTCATGTGGGAAAATAGCGCCACCAATATGGCCAACATCACCAATGAGATCGATCGCTATATCGGCTGGCCAGGGCAGGCCACCGCGTACTTGGTGGGACGTCGAGAGATCGGACGCCTTCGAAAGGAGGCCGAGCGACGGTTGCGTAGTGACTTTGATATTCGGGACTTCCACGGTGTGATACTCGGCCAAGGAGCGATTCCACTCGGTGTGGCAGCCTCAGTGGTAGAAGCATGGGTGCACAGCACCTCAGACCTTCGTAGACCATGAGACCCAGCGTCGCAGACCATGAGATACAGCGTCGCAGATGACGCCTGCCTCTCGTTGCAGGTGAAGAGCTGTTGCACTCTTTGCGGGCAAAGCCGTGCAAGAGGCTCTCGGTTACGCTCGTTGGAGGAGTTCTTCGATTTCGGCTGCCCAGTGAAGCAGTGCAAGATCCTCCCCGAAGGCAGTACCGAGTTGTAGGCCGACAGGAAGGCGTGAACCTGGTATCGGGATCGAGATGGCTGGTTGCCCAGTCAGGTTATACGCACGGGTCATCACTCCCTCAAGGTATCCCTCTGGAGTGTCGATCGACGGGTTCTGGCCTGGGGCCACCATTGGGGCGGTCGGGCCGATCAGCATGTCGATACCGTTCGAGGCGGCAATGAGTGCTTCGATTCCCGCTGTTCGCTCTTGAAGCGCATGCTCGTAGTGTGCTGGTGTGATGTCACCTCCGAGGGCGAGTACCCTCGCGGTCTCTTTCCCAAAGTGTGCGTGATCGGCCAGGAGCTGGGGGGCATGAATCTGATACGCCTCGTAGGAGATGATGGTCTCGAAACAGCGATCGAGTTCTTCGAAGGGCTCAGGGTTCACTTCGTCGAGCTCGTACCCGGCCTCACCCAGCAGAGCGAGTACGCGATGTAATGCGTTCGCCACGGTTTCATCGAGAAGATCGTCATCGAGCTGTCCAGCGACAAAGCCAAGACGAGGTCGTGGGTATGCTGACGTTGCCTCGTTGGCGTCGGTGAGGATCTGATAACACCGGCTGGCGGTGGCGACGTCTCGGGTGAGGATGCCAAGGTGGTCAAGGGTCGGTGACAGCGGAGTAACGCCACGTAGCGAGAGACGCTGATAGGTTGGCTTGAAGCCGACCACGCCGCAGTAATGGGCGGGAATCCGTACCGAGCCACCGCTATCGGTACCGAGCGCGATTTGGGCAGCTCCGACCGCGACGATGACCGCGGAGCCGCCGCTTGAACCTCCAGCGGTGAGCGCGGGGGCAACCGGATTGCGAGCGTCTGGCAGATCCGGATGGGGAGAGCCTAAGGCATATTCGAGGAGGGAGGTGGTAGCGAAGATATCGGCACCGGCCTCGCGAAGCTTGGTGATCACCGGTGCCTCCACCTTGGAGGGGGGGCCGCTCATATCGATAGGATTTCCATTGCCAAGAGGAGTGCCAGCGACAGCGATGAGATCCTTGACGCCGATCTGGTAGCCGTGGAGAGGTCCTGACTCCGCCCGTCGTGGGGCATCAAGGTAGTGGACAATCGCGTGGAGAGGTTCGGCGAAACGATGAGCTCGATAGTAGGCGTTGACGAGGTCGAGGTTGGCCACCTCGCACGTTCGCTCGCCACGCTCGATGGCCTGGATGATTCGGCCGACGTGGGTGGTGAGTGGTCCCGTAAGGTCGTTCAGCAACTCGGTTACCTCGGTTGGTCGTCGACGCACCATGAGATCGCGATAGATGCCGCTGTGTGACTTGGCGCTCTTGGCGTTGAATGCGGCGAGCCGTACGAGGGAACCCTCGAGATCCATGGGTTCAAAGCCATCAAAACCCTCTGGCTTGACCGGTGCCTGATCAAGCACCTCACGCGCGATGGCGATCATGAGGTCGTGGTAACGAGGATCGGAGAGCGACTGGGCGATGGAGAGATCGGAGACGGCACCCGCCCAGAGCATCGCCCCATAGGCCTCTTTCCCCCAGAGGTAACCCATGATGTTGTCGGTACTTTTTGCATACGGGAGTGCCTCGACGAGACGACGTACACGATCGGTCACCTCGTTGGTAAAGGGCTCTCCGACGTAGAAGGCGGCGATGTTGCCCTGTCGGATGAGCCCTGGTTCCATGACATCTGCACCAATGTTGATGAAGGCGGTGACGATCTGTGAGCGGTCGACACATTGGGCAACCGTATCGAGGGTCAGACCATTCTGCACGGTCAGGAGGACTCCATCTGGGCTGAGGTGCTCGGCGACGAGTGCGCTAGCGGTTGCGGTGTGGTGGCTCTTGACGGCCAGGGCGATGCAGTCATGGAGACCATCGAGCTCTTCGGCATAGATCGCCTTGGGATGGACGGTGAAGCTCGCGATGGGACCCTCGATGGTGAGTCCGTGCGATCGGATGGCATCGATGTGCGCATGATCAACATCGCACAGGGTGATGTCATGACCGGCGGCGGCCATATGTGCCCCGATCATTC
This sequence comes from Ferrimicrobium sp., assembly GCF_027364955.1. NCBI lineage: Bacteria > Bacillati > Actinomycetota > Acidimicrobiia > Acidimicrobiales > Acidimicrobiaceae > Ferrimicrobium > Ferrimicrobium sp. The sequence continues at coordinate 26,915 of NZ_DAHXOI010000021.1, read as the reverse complement.
CTCCGATGGCTCCAGCTCCCACAATCGTCATCTGCATGGACCTGCTCCTCTCTGGATTCTGGACTTTTGGGTAGCCATCGCTTACCCGCAAACAGCTGCACAAAGGCACGAGTGCTTCCTTGGCGGGTAGACACAGGTACCTGGCGGCAAGCGTTAACTTGTCATGTCGATTCTTCGACCGGTCTTTACTGAACGGTCTTGACTCCCAAAGGTGTGAGATTCCTGTTTCCAGTTTATGAAAGGAAAGTAAATTTGTCAATTCAAAATGTAAAGATGATTACAACATCGCCCAGATGCCGCTAGTATTGGAAACACTGGGCGGGGTGCCTAGCAAAAGGGGGAACCGGGTAATGCGTTCTAGTTGGATCAAGTTTGCGGCAATCTCTGCAGCGAGCGTCATGCTGCTCGCTGCCTGTGGCTCGACCGCATCGTCTTCGTCGTCATCGACCTCGTCATCGACCACCAAGGTTCAAGGTGGGGTCGCCTACTTCGCTGAACAGCCGCTGTCACCACCGACGTATATCTTTCCGCTCATGAATGGGGCGAATGAGTCGAACGTGAACCTCTATGAGTTCGATAATCTGATGTTTAGGAACTTGTACTTCTTCGGTAAGAACGGCAAAGCTGAGATCAACTACTCGCAGTCGCTTGCCGATGCACCGGTCTACTCGAACGGCGATAAGACGGTCACTATTCAACTGAAGGGCTGGAAGTGGTCCAACGGAGAGACTGTCGACGCGCGCGACCTCGTGTTTTGGATGAACTTGTTGGAGGCCAACAAGACCCAATGGTTCGACTACGTCCCTGGCTATTTTCCAGATAACGTCGTCTCGTATAAGGCGACCGGACCGCTCACCTTTGTCATGCAGCTCAACAAGGCCTACAGCCCGAGCTGGTTTACCTACAATGAACTCTCCCAGCTCGTCCCGTTACCGCTGGCCTGGGACAAGACCTCGGCCTCGGCACCAACACCAAGTGCCACCGACCCCAATGCACCAGACTTGACCACCGCTGGGGCACAGGCGGTCTACAAGTTCTTAAACACAGCGTCGACTTCTTTGTCGACGTATGCGACCAATCCGCTTTGGCAAGTGGTCGATGGTCCGTGGAGGTTGACGAGTTTTACGACTGAGGGCAAGGCAGTCTTTGTCCCTAACACGAAGTATTCGGGATCACCGAAGCCGACCCTGTCGGAGTTTGTTGAGTTGCCCTTCACCTCTGACTCGTCGGAGTTTAACGTGTTGAGCTCGGGTAAAAGCATCAGCTACGGCTACCTGCCGGTGTCTGACCTTCCGCAGAAGTCGCGAGTTGCTAGCGAGGGCTATAGCTTTGCCCCATGGCAGATCTTTGGCTTCAACTACATGCCGATCAACTACAACAACCCCACGGTTGGACCGATCTTCAAACAGCTCTACGTGCGCCAGGCGCTCCAGGAACTTGTCGATCAATCACAGTGGGTGACGACCTTCTTGAAGGGTTATGGGACACCGTCCTACTCGCCAGTGCCAACGGTACCACCGAATCCCTTTGATGACGCTGTCTCAACGACGGTCCAGTATCCTTACTCTCCGACCAATGCGAAGAAGCTGTTGACTTCGCACGGCTGGAAGATGGTGAACGGCGTCATGACGTGCGTCACCTCAGGGAGTGGAGCGAACGAGTGCGGCACCGGCATCAAGAGTGGACAGACGATGAACTTTAACCTCAAGTACATCTCGGGCCTGAATTCAGCCACCGAGGAGATGACCGCCTTCCAGTCTGCAGCGCTACAAGCCGGAGTCAAGATCAACCTCAGCGAGGCTCCCTTTGCCGGTGTGATCAGTTACTCGGCGGCCTGTACCCCGAGCCAAGCGGCATGTTCGTGGGAGATGGCCAACTGGGGAGGTGGTTGGAGCTATTCACCTGACTATTACCCATCGGGCGAGACGCTGTTTGCTGCCGGGGCGAGTTCCAACGATGGGAGTTATAGCTCTAACGAAGCGAACACCCTGATTGCGGCCACACTGACCTCCTCCGGGACCCAGGCCCAGGCGGCCCTTGATGCCTATCAGAACTACATGGCCAAGCAGTTGCCGGTGATCTACCAGCCAGATACTGACGTCCAACTCTCGGAGATCGCATCAAACCTCCACGGTGCGACACCCCAGAGCCCCTACGAGTACATCACTCCAGAGGATTGGTACTTTACGAAGTAGGGTTGGGTAAAGTTTGAGGTGAGTAAGTGACTCGACGCCTCTGGGTCATCGTGGCCTAGAGGCGTCTGGTTGTAGCGAAAGGATCGAAGAATCAGTGTTGATGATTGCGAGCGCCAACGGCGCTATCGGGATTGATGGCGTTTGGGCTGACCTTGAGGGTGGACTCGACCCGGTCACTGCGGTGGAGCGAGCGGCATGGTTCGTGGAGGACAACCTCGATGACCATAGCGTTGGCACCGGCGGACTCCCTAACCTAGAAGGGGTCGTCGAGCTCGATGCTTCGATCATGGACGGCAACACTCGGCGAGCTGGCTGTGTCGCAGGGTTGATGGGATATCGACATCCCATCTCCGTCGCCCGAGCGGTGATGGAGCGTTCCCCCCATGTCCTGCTGGTCGGGGAGGGTGCGGCGAAGTTTGCCCACGAGGTCGGTGCTGAGGGTGCCCAACTGCTCACCGACTCGGCACGCGCGACCTGGCAGCATGCGGTCGATCAACTGGATCCTGGCCAAGCAGCGGATCCGCTGACGCGGGTGATGGCACTGACCACCGATCCGGAGAAGGCAGCTGGCACGGTGAACTTTCTGTACCTCGCCGATGATGGTTCGATGGCCTCGGCCGTCTCGACCAGTGGTTGGGCGTGGAAGTGGCCTGGTCGGGCTGGGGATTCCCCAGTGATCGGAGCAGGTAACTACTGTGATTCGCGCTACGGGGCAGCCGCCTGTACCGGATTTGGGGAACTCTCACTTCGAGCGTCGACTGCCCGCATGGTCGTTCGCTATCTTGGGGAGGGCATGAGCCCTGAGGAGGCAGGGATCACGGCTATCCGTGACCTCGACAGCCTCGTCGACTCGTCGAACAATTTCATCATGCACATCGTTATCCTCGCTGCGGATGGACGTCACGCTGCGGTCTCGACCAAGGCGGAGGCGATGTATGCGATTCGAGAGGCTGATTGGGATAGTACCAAACTTGTGCCGCGCACCTATGTTCCCATGGAGGGATAGGTGCGCCGTACGCTGGCGTTAACCGCCGATTACGAACCCAGCACGTCGCCATCTTGTGACCAATGGGGGCCCGTTCGAATGAGAGAGAAGCCAAGCAAGAGAGTAACAAAGGAGCACCAACGATGAAGGTCTATATCAGCTTTGACATGGAGGGGATCTCGGGGATCGTCGATTGGGATCAGTGCACTGGCAATGGCCCCGCCGTTGCGATGGGTCAAGAGCTCACCCTTGCCGAGATCAATGCGGCGATCGACGGAGCGCTCATGGCGGGAGCAACGGAGTTTGTCGTCAACGACGCCCATTACCGGATGCAAAATCTCGACCCCAGGTTGCTCCATGGCGATGCGACCTACATCTCGGGAGCCCACAAGCCGGGGTACATGATGGAGGGTCTCACCAGTGAGTTCGACGTCATTTTCTTCATCGGCTACCACGGCAGCATCTCCGGTGTTCCTTCGGTCATGTCCCATAGCTATAGCCCGTCAGTCTTTACGGAGCTTCGGGTCAACGATATCGAGGTCGGTGAGAGTGGCGTCAACGCGCTCGTCGCACTCGGCCAACGTGTTCCCATCGGCCTGATCAGCGGTGATCGAGCGACTGCCCTCCAGGCCGAGCCACTCATGAAACAGGCGATCATGGTGCAGGTGAAGGAGTCGATCACCAGGTATGCTGCATCGAATCTGCATCCCCATCTTGCGCACAAGCGCCTCAGTGAGGCCGCAGAGCGAGCGGTGGAGGCCGCCAAGTCGATTGACCTTCCCGCGATTGACCTCCCCGCGACGATCACGATGTCCTTCCAGACCTCTGACCAGGCGGAGTTAGCTAGTTGGATCACCGGCGTTGAGCGGGCTGATCTGCGATCCTGCACGATCACCGGTTCCGATCCACTCGCGCTCTACCGTTCCTTTGTCGGTGTGTGTTATCTCACCCGTCAGGCACAGGGAAGATAGCGCGTGCAACAGCGCTTTCTCCATAGCGATCTCGCCCCGATCTCTCATCTGCAGATCCCCTATTTTGAGATTCATGGTGCCAACGATGGACCGACGTTGACGCTGGTGGCTGGTGTCCATGGCTGTGAGTACACCTCCCAACAGGCGGTTCGGACCTTCCTGCGTACGCTTGAGCCATCCCGTCTTGGCGGTCGGATTCGAGCGGTACCAACCCTGAACCTCGATGCCTTCTATGACCGGAGTCCCTTTGTCTCACCGCGGGATCAGAAGAACCTGAATCGTTGCTTCCCTGGTGATCCTGAGGGCACCTATTCGGATGCGTTGGCCTACTTCGTGACGGAGGAGCTGATCAAGGGATCGGATTTCTTCATCGATCTCCACGCGGGGGATATGGTCGAGGATCTCTTTCGCTTCACCATCTACGATGACTCGCCGGTACAAGATGCATCCCGACTCCTCGCAGAGGCCTATGGGTTTCCCTTCTCTATTCATCAGCCGATGCTCGACCCAGCGGTGACTGGAGCGACTTCACAGATCGCTGGCGGTCTCGGAATCCCCTCGATCATCGCCGAATCCGGTGGGCGAGGTCTGGTCGAGAGCGAGGCGATCGAGCATCACCTGCGGGGTTTGGCGCGCACCGTCGCCTACCTTGGCATGTACGAGCCCACCGAGGCGATCGAACCAGACCTCGAGGTTCGTCATTTTCACCGGTTTGTCTGGCTGCGATCCAAGCACGAGGGATGGTGGGCGCCGACAGTCGCTGTCGGGGAGGATCTCCATGCGGGCCAGGTGATTGGTACGGTCAGCGATCTCTTCGGTGAGGTCGTCGAGGAGATCCAGAGCCCAGTCGAGGGTGTGGCGGTCTTTTTGACCTCCTCTCCGGCGATGAAGGCTGATGGTCTGGTTATCGGAATCGGTGCTGACGAAGAGGGCTAAGCGACCTCGCGTCTTAGGAAGTCTCCTCCGTACGACAACGGTACTGTGCCTCAGCTTGGCTGCGTAAGGGGGCCCGTGCTCTTAATGAGCGATGGCTTGGTTGCCCATTATGAGCCATGGGATCACCCCGAGTGGGAGCCACAACTGTTGATAGGATTAGGTTCGTGGGTTCTAGCGAACTCACGGTCGAGGATCGCGAAGTTGAGTTCATCGGTGTAGACGCCCTTGAAGAGTTCGTTCTCGACGAGATGAGCCTCCTGGCGCATCCCGAGCGTCTCGCAGAGACGGATGGAAGCCGTGTTTCTCGTATCGACTCTGGCGATCACCCGGCGGATACCCATCTCGCCAAAGGCGAGATGGAGAACGGAATGGGCGGCCTCGGTGGCGAGACCTTTGCCTCCAAACGCTGGATTGAGGACCCAACCGATCTCGCCGTTGCCGTCGTGAAGGCTGGTGATCTGCAAGCTGATATCACCGATGAGTGCTCCCGAGGCGATCTCTTCAATGCCGATCAAGACGCCATCGCCATCGTGTTTGAGGGATTGGTTAGCCCATCGTGTGACGAGGCGTTCAGCGATCTCAGCCCTGGTCATCGGCTCGAAGGGGACGAAGAGGCAGACCGAGGCGAGCAAGCGATACGCATAAAGCGCCTCCTGGTCTTGGGGAGTCAGACCGCGAAGGCGCAGCCGGTCGGTCGAGAATGGTCGGATCTGTTCAAGGTGCATGGGTCGAGCTTAGAACTCGTTGGTCGATCTCGCTTAGATCTCCAGGATTTGTGTCGACTATGGATGGCGCGCGGGAGCTGTAGTCGCTACTGGCTTTAGCTAGGTTGGGTCAGGTATCCGTGAGGAGAGCTATACGACCAGCTTGTTCAAGGCAGTCCTCGGATAATCTCCAAGTCCCAGTTCGCCGCTGCGGGCAAGGCGGCCCAAAGCGAGAAAGCCTGAAGGTGGCGCGGTTTGGGCGCTCATCGAACTTTCGTTGCCAGATACGACCTAGTCTCTCCACATCGGAGGTGTCGGTTGCCACGTGAGATCTCGGGTTATGGTCCTGTCACTTGGTTTCACGAGGGCCTCGTAACTGCGCAATACTCGTCATTGCAATGCCCCTAATTGCGGGCCACACCCTCATTCGCGTGGAGTTAGTCTTCGAAGCCGGAAGCAAAGGACGCCATGCGCTATGGGTGGGGCTAGTGATCGCTGCTGTAGGTCTAGTGTTGTCGGAGCGAGCGCGTAGGATGACGAGTCATGGCGATCAGTTCATGACGGAGCTAGTAGACGATGCTGTGATGCCATCATTACTCATGCAGGAGCATGCGGCACTGGTGGCGCTGTTGACGAGCGCACGTGCCGACTGGAGAGCCATCGCTGATGCCATTGAGGCTACCCAGAGCGCTATCGAAGTCCTGCGTACTTCAGTTGAGCAACCATCGCTGTTTGCCTCCGAAACAGTGCACGAGCAGAGATTGCACGAGGCGTTGGCGACCGTTGAGGAGTGGGACCGTGAAGGACTCTCCTTGGTGTCGTTGCTCGACGCAGACTATCCTGAACAACTGCGCGAAATCCACCAGCGACCTCCGTTGTTGATGTATCGCGGAGTGTTCTCCGTTGATGATGCCCGTGGGGTTGCTGTTGTTGGAACCCGCCATCCCTCGCGTGAAGGGGCTGCGCGGGCATTCGAACTTGGTAGAGAACTTGCTCGCTGTGGAGTCCCGGTGATCAGCGGGCTCGCCGCTGGAATCGATACCGAAGCACTCACGGGCTCGCTGGACGTCGCAGGCAGGACGGTCGCTGTCATCGGGACGGGTTTGTGCCGATCGTATCCGGCCCAGAACGCGGGGTTGCAAGAGAGGATTGCTCGGGAAGGATTGCTTCTTTCTCAGTTCCTACCAGATGCACCTCCTGCGAAGTACTCCTTTCCCATGCGCAACGCGGTCATGAGTGGCTACGCAGCGGCCACGGTGGTTGTCGAGGCGGCATGGAAGAGTGGTGCACGCATGCAGGCGCGGCTGGCGCTTGAGCACGGTCGCCCTGTTTTTCTTCTGCGCAGTTTGTTGGTTCATGATTGGGCACAGGAGTATGCGACAAGGTCGGGGGTGACGGTGGTGGCTGGAATCGATGACCTCTTGCCCGAACTGGAAAAGCTGAGTACCGACCATGATGAGCTTGTCTGGGACTGAGTAATGGCTACCGTTCGCGAACTGAGTGGGCCGTACGAGAATTTTTTGGTGCAGATCTTGCCGAGAGGATCTGGCGTTTGTGAGGTCTGTCACACCGCGGTAGCAATGAACTATTCAAAGTGTTTCCAATGTCGCCAAGCAGAGGCACACCTACCTGAGCGTGCAAATGTGGTAGCTTCGATTGCGTTGGCAGTCAAGGGAGAGCAGTTGGCTTATGAACTTGCGGGCTATAAAAACCAATTTGGCACGTTCGCGAGAGCGTATGACACTTGGGCTGGCCGCACTCATGTGGCGTTGGCTAACGATACACGAGCGCTGCGTTGCCGAGGAGGCAGGCGTCGAACGGTTCGATCTTGTGACCATTGTGCCAACAACGAGAGAGCGGCTTGGCATTCATCCTTGGCAACATTTAGCTGAAGAGCTTATTGGACTGACACGGGACCGGTTCATGCTCCTACTAGAGATGGACCCAACTGCAAATCAGGGTCGGATGCCGAGGATAGATCGTTTTCGGAGTCTGGGGCACCGGCTGAGCGGTGAATCGATCCTTGTTCTCGATGACACCTGGACGACCGGTGCAAATGCACAGAGTATGGCAGCACGACTGAAAAAGATCGGTGCCTCGAAGGTCGGGATCGTGTCGATTGGTCGTCATTTTGCTGTCCCGCGGGACGGAAAATTCAGGCCTGTTTATCAGGAATATCTGCGAAAGGCCAAGCGTCTCGGCTGGTTGTGGAACCGCTGTTGTCTTGATCACTGCTGGTACCAATAGCGGGTCTATGCGGTTCCATGTAGCTCCAAGGCGGGTTCTCGCCAGGTGTACTCTTTAGAGCTCTTAGGAGGTAGAGTCAGGATCGCCTGACCAAAGCTTTGCAGGGCCGCCTTCCTCTCCGTTTTGTAGCCCGTGGAGCCACCGTGATGGTGACTCATGGATAAGACGGGTCGTGGCTAACAAACATGAGTTTTGGACAACATGGGTACGACTACTCATTGGTTAGTCAGGATCATACACATTCCATGTCGTCGAGTTCCTTTGTGGTAGTTGCGCCGAAACCTGGGCTCGCCGAGTCGTTGTTGGCTAGTTGTGGGCTAAGAACTCAAGGACCAGCGGTGATCGACGCCTCAATGACAACTTCGCCGGCCGCCCAGCCTCTCGGCCTAGTTGTGGCTGCTTTGAAGGAGAGTTATCTGGATGAGATCAGCGCTCTCTACAGAGGAGACGGGCCTGAGTCGGTTCACCAAGCGAGAGCATCGCTTCGACGGTTATCGCTCATCGTTCGGCTGAGTGCTACAAGACCAGACATAAAGAGGGTCTCGCAGGTTGTTCATGCTCTTGGGGATATGCGTAATCTGGATATTGTGACGGGATGGATGGCGGAGAACTCAGTAGAGCAATCCCGAATTGACCAGGCTCTCGCATGGCGGACAACCAAGTTCAGGGCTTTTCGCGCAAAATATCCGCTACGTACCCATCGACACTTCCTGAAGAGTGCCAGAATAGACCAGCTCGGAATGGACCTGACCCTCGATTCATGGGCGACCTGCAGCCGAGCACAGCTAACGAGCGCGCTCCTAGCAACAGATCTATCTGATCCAAGTTTCGTTACCATTCATAGGTTTCGGCGGTATTCGGATTTTGCCCAAATCCTTCCGATGTATCGATTTCCAAGGGTTGAGACCAAGCAGACGCTGTCCAAGCTCGGTCAGCTTTCCGACCTCTCAACGATTCGAGCGCATATAAGCAAAGACTGGTCAGAGTTAGGAGACCTTGATGAGCGGCGAGATCTGGCAAAATCCGATTTACTCCCAGAACCTGTCCAGTTGCGGAAAGTCTCTAAGAAATGTACGAGGTACTCATCAGTTCAGTAGGCAAAACGTTAACTTCCGGCCGCCTAGGGACCCTCTTTCATCTCCTCCTGGAGTTGGCCGGTTGATCCAGACCTCGGTATTGAGGGTGGGTGGGGTTGGAATCTTTCTCACAAAGCGCTCGGGGTGGGTTTCATAGGCGTCACGTAACACCTCGGCTCTTCGTTCGGTGATCACCTCGGCGTAGCCTTCGTGAACATCAGTGGGCGTCATGAGCCCAAGGCCCGTGTGATGGTGTTGTACCACTCCACACATTTATAGGTCTCCCATTCGACGGCGATCTCGTCGTCTTGAACCCCTACTGCCTTGATGAGCTCGGCCCTGTACAGGCCATTTAGGCTCTCGGACAGGGCGATCGCGCGCTCCACGCCGGTCTCCCCGAGGCTTTCGACTGGTGCGGCCGCCAGACGATCGGTGAGGTCCTCGATCTCATGGCGCAGCATGCCGCCCGCTTTGGTGAGCCGACCGTGCCTATCGAGGATGCCTCTGGCCTGGAGTCGGCGCCGCGATTGTTCTCAAACGTCGTCGCGCCACCCGTGCCTCGGCTGTATGATCTCCCGGGTGATGGTCCCGGTAGCCACAAGGGTGAGCGTGGCATCGAGCCCTCACAGCCCGGGGGCCACCGCGGCTAGGACATGAACGTCACCGCGGTGCTCACGCAACACCGTCGTCGCCAGCTAGCCCGACGCCACCGGGTTATCAAGGCGGGGCACTCTCGACCACGCCGCCGCCAACGGCCGGCCCTCGAACCGACAGCCGGCTACCGCTTCCCAAAGTAGCCCCACAGCTGCCTGAGGCTGGCAATGTCGGCCGGGCCAACGTTATGGGATAGAGCTTTGGCGGCGCCGGTCATGCGGTACCATCCCACTTAGTTGGGCATCAGCACATCGAATCAGACCGGGCCATTGACGGTCAGCCCATAAAGCGCTATACTGTGTACACAAAGGAGACACAATGGGCAAACTCAAAAGCGTCGGCGTTCGTGAATTTCGCAACAATGCAAGCACCTACCTTTCCGGCTCCGATCCGGTTGCCGTGAACAAGCACGGTCAGGTGATTGGGTTTTATATCCCGCTCGAACGTGATCAAGACGAAGTGCGTCGTGCTATTGCCAAGTTGGGCGTCACAGTAGAGAAGGTCCTCGAAGACACGGGTATGTCCGAAGAGGAGCTGGCGCAGCTGTTCGACCTCCGGCGACAGTTGCCTGAATGATTGTGGTGGTCGATACGAGCGTGCTCGCTGCGGAGCTGCTCCGCAAACGAGGACGCGATTTGTTCCGCCATCCGGAGTTACGCAGCGTCATCGCTCAAGACCAATGGGAAGAGACTCAACACGAACTACCGAAACGGGCCAAGAAGATTGTGGAGCATGGTCATTTGAGCCAAGCACAAGTCGACCTGCTGTTAAGCGACGTTGATGAACTCTTCACCAGCCGCACCATTGAAATCATTCCTTCTTCTGCCTACGAGGAGAAAAAGGAACTTGCACTTCGGCGAGTGCCACAAGATCCAAAGGATTGGGCACCTGTGGCGCTAGCCATGACCATGGATGCTGGCATCCTTACTCGCAACGGTGACTTTCTCGGATGCGGACTTCCGACGTGGACGGTAGAGACCCTGCGTCTGGAGCTTGAGAACCTGTGACCCAGGTATGCATTCTGCGCCACCCATCACTGCCAGCGCTTTTGGCGAAAAGGTCCGCCAAATTGTTACATGAGTTTGAGGTTGACTATCTAAGACATGCCTAACACCCCAAACCGTCCTGAGGTTCTAGTTTGTAAGCCAGCAAGCACGAACAACTCGCGAGGCACCAGAAAACTTTGCCTGGTAAAGCGAATGCTGAGTCACAAGACCGGATCACTCCGGGTTAACTGGAGACTCTCACTCTTACGACGGATGGAGTATCATGAACCAGGCCATATCGCTTCGAGTAGTTGTTGACTTTACGTGCGGGCGGCGGCTAATCCGAGGCTCTTGGCTGCCTCGTACAACTGCCCGTCACCAGCTACGAACACAACGTGTCTTGTCCGCCGAGCATCTCCCCAGCAGCTAAGGGTCGACGCAAGAATAACTTCCAGGTACTGAGTGCATGTCTATCATCATTATCGAAACGTTGGGAGTGGTGCTGAACTCGGCAAATGATTGAAATCCCAGTATACCAGGGAGTTTCTTGCGGGTAATGTTGGAGTGGTTATTGACAAGTATGGTTAGGTTATGAAAGGGTTCAGCTATGCGAAGCGGAACTCTATCAGAATGAGGCCAGAGCGGTACCACGCCGACGACCTGAGACGCCTTTTGCAACAACGCAAGATCGCCACCATGGACGAGTTGAAGGAGGCTCTCGGGTCAGCTGCCGATGTCACGGTGTTCCGAAAACTGGCTGGACTCGGATACCATACGAGTTATTCGCACCGCGGGCGCTACTACACCCTGGACGAGCTCGCTCACTTCGACGCACTTGGACTGTGGTCATTCCGTCAGGTCTTCTTTAGCCGTTTCGGCACGCTCGTCGCTACACTCGAAGAGCTCGTGGGGGCCGCAGAGGCCGGCTATGACGTCACAGAGGCCGAGGCTGTACTGCAGGTGGGCACCAAGGACGCCCTGGTATTGTTGGTGCGAGAGGGACGCCTCACACGGGAGAAGGTCGCCGGGCGCTTTATCTACCTATCCACAGATGTCCCCACACGTAGGGCCCAGCTCCAGGCTCGGGCCATCTACGATGCCAAGGCGGGAGCCCTTGGGCTCGGTGCAGGCTTGCGTGTCGTGCCAGACGAGCTAAAAGCTGCGATCGTAGGGTTTTCTAGCCTCTTAGACGAACAACAGCGGCGCCTTTACGCTGGCCTTGAGGCTATGAAAGTCGGACATGGTGGAGACACCCAGGTCGCAGAACTCCTGGGCATCGACCCAGGTGCCGTAGCTCGGGGTCGCCAAGAGCTGCTCTCTGGTGACATCTCTCCGGGGCGGGTGCGACGGGCCGGTGGAGGGCGGCCTTCGGCAAAAAAAGCATCCCCGAGATAATCGAGGCGATCCACACTTTGATGAAACATGACACCGCCGGCGACCCGGTGAGTGGCATCTTGTGGACCAGGCGTACCACCGAGAAGGTCGCAGACGAGCTCGCCTCTGGTGGCATCGAGGTCTGCCCCAACACCGTCGCCAAGCTCTTGAAGGAACTCGGCTATAGGCTCAGAGTGAACGCAAAGAAGCTCAACCGCCAAAAGGACCCTGGCCGCGACGTCCAGTTCGCCTACATCGCAGCCATGCGCGAGAACTTTAGCCAAGCTGGACTGCCAGTTGTGAGCATAGATGCCAAGCACCGAGAACTGGTTGGTGAGTTCAAGAACGCCGGGACTACCTGGGTAAGGGAACCCGTAGCAGTGCTCGACCACGACTTTCTCTCTGACGCCACAGGCGTCGCACTGCCCTACGGTGTCTACGACATCGACGCGAATGAAGCCTGCGTCTCGGTTGGCGCAACCCACGACACTCCTGACTTCGCTGTCGACAACCTGGCCAGGTGGTGGGTCTGCCACGGTCGCCGTCGCTATCCGGAGGCCACTGAGCTGCTCGTATTGGCCGACTCCGGGGCACAGCAACGGTGCACGATGTAGAGCCTGGAAATATGGCCTTCAACACCGCGTCTGCGACCCCTATAGCCTCACCGTCACTGTTAGCCACTACCCGAGCGGCGCCTCGCGGTGGAACCCCATTGAACATAGGGCATTCAGTGAGATAAGCAAGAACTGGGCGGGTAGGCCGCTAACCGACTACGAGACCGTCCTTAACTACATCAGCACCACCCGAACCAAGACCGGGCTCCGGGTCGACGCCCATCTTGTCCAGATCAACTACCCAACAGGTGTCAAGGTCAGCGACAAGGAGATGAAGGATCTATCGCTCCGTCCTCACGACACTCAGCCCAACCGCAACTACACCATTAGCCCCAGGTGACCAGATCCCCAAAAACGGGAAGTTGTTTTTGCGTCAGCCCTAAGTGCACAGCATCGCAACCCCGTAGGGAATGGATCTCGGCCAAGGCCCCGGCACGCCTGACCAAACTGTCGGAGACTTCCACGATGTCAATCTGCTGATAGAGCACTTCAAGATCAATCACTGCTGTGCGTAGCGCAGCCAGATCGTAGCGTCGATGTCCTGAAAGGGACCGACTTCGCTTGCGCTAACCGCACGAGTCGATGACTCTATGCTGTGTCGTCAAACTCCTAGGGGTCTCAATGTTTCGAGTTCGCGCTATCTCTGAAAAATTGTGGCGATCACGAAGCCGCCCGCTCGGGACTCTTGCAAGGTGCTGTGGAGTCACAGGACTCTCTGTTCGTCAGTCGTCGGGTGCTGCCCACTGGTTAGAGCGCTAACCATTTGGCGTCACGGGCTGCTCGAAGCTGTATGGGTTTGGTGTGGTCGTGTCGACCCACCGATGGTGGTGGATGCAACGAGGCGATATAGTCAGCGCGCAGCGTCAAAGCTGGGTGAGAAAGGAGAGCGGTCTTGGTGGGTTGGCCGCTCGTCAACGTCATCAATGCTCAAGCGAGGAACGAGTTCCTACCATGGTGATCGACATCGACTCCCATCTGCGTCCTTCAGGTAGCCAAAACAGCTCCCCTTTGCTGAGGCTCCTCTGCTGAGCCGTCTTTGTTGGGAAATGGTAACAAGAGCAGTAAAGGAGTCCGAATGATACGAGGGATCGTGCTGCGCTGGAGCTGTGGGTTCGCTGGACCCTGACGAAGGTGGAGAACGCCTCCTCGACGGAGAAGTTGCGTTGACACGTCGAGTCGTTCGCTATTGAAGGTGGGCGCGAACCGCAGTACCGTCTGGCCGAACGATCATTTGGTTTGACGCTGCCGCAATGTTGGTCGATCGAGTCAGGATCGTTCTTTTGACCCTGGTTGACGGTGAGCCTTGAGTAAGTGATGATCCAGGTCCCAAATGTATCAATGATTTCATATTGCAGCTTGACGAGTAGAGGCGTGACAGGGTAATCTATGGTCTAGATCATTTAGAGGGGGTGGTGGCGGTGAGCATCGAAGCGTACATCGTTCACGGACAAAAGGGGGTTTCGCTCCTTCCAAGCGCTTTCGCCCTACCCAACGAGTAGGTGGTCATGGTGACAAGGGAGAGGACATGCACCTAGAGGATCTCAAACGCCTCGTCGATTTGGGCGAGATCGATACGGTAGTCGTCGCTATCACCGACATGCAGGGTCGCCTCCAGGGGAAACGTTTGGACGCAGACTTCTTTCTCGATGAGACCATACGGGCTGGTACCGAAGGGTGTAGCTATTTGCTGGGTGTCGATGTGGATATGAATACCGTACCTGGTTACCAGATCACCTCCTGGGAAAAGGGGTACGGCGACTTTGTCCTCACTCCTGATCTCTCCACACTCGTTCCCACTCATTGGATCGACAAGACGGTGTTCTGTCATGCAGATCTATCCTGGATCGATGGGTCGAGCGTTGTTGAGGGTCCTCGTAACATCCTAAAAGCCCAGTTGGCTCGTGCGCAGGAACATGGTCTGTTGCTGCAGGTGGGTACCGAGCTTGAGTTTCTCCTGTTTCAGGAGAGTTTTGAGGATGCCCGTTCGCAGTCCTATCATGGTCTTACCCCGGCAAACCAATACAACGTGGACTACTCGATACTCGGGACATCACGAGTCGAACCGATTCTTGGTCGAATACGGAGGCAGATGAAGGCTGCTGGCATGGTGGTGGAGTCCGTCAAGGGCGAGTGCAACTATGGCCAGCATGAGATCGCTTTCCGTTATTCGGAGGCGCTTGCCAAAGCCGATGAACATGCTCTCTACAAGTTGGGTGCGAAGGAGATCGCTGCCCAGGAGGGGATGAGTCTGTCGTTCATGGCCAAGTTCAATGAGCGTGAGGGCAACTCGTGTCACATCCATCTGTCGGCCACCGATGATGAGGGTCGTTCACTCTTCGCAGGTGATGATGGCAAACGAATCCATGGGGCATCGGCTCTGTTTGAACACGCCATCGCTGGTTTGTCGGCGACGATGCGCGATTTTGCACTGCTCTATGCACCAAATATCAATAGCTACAAGCGCTATGTCGAGGGATCCTTCGCCCCAACGGCGATCGCGTGGGGAATGGACAATCGGACCTGCGCCCTCCGTGTCGTTGGTCATGGTCAATCGCTGCGGGTCGAGAATCGAGTGCCAGGTGGGGACGTCAACTCGTATCTGGCTATCGGCGCGATGGTGGCGGGAGTACTCTATGGAATCGACAACGAGCTTGAACTCGATCCGCCGATGCAAGGGAACGCCTATGTGGCGGATGTGGAGCGAATGCCCACCAGTCTTGGTGAGGCGATGGAGCTCTTTGCACGATCAACCATTGCTCGTTCGGCGTTCTCCGATGCGGTTGTTGAGCACTACACCAACATGGCCCAGGTCGAACTCGACGCATTCGGGCGTGCGGTGACCGATTGGGAGTTACAGAGGAGTTTTGAGAGATTATGAGCACCACGCAGGACATCATCAACCCAGCCGACTTGAGCGTCTGCGCGACGGTGCAGTTCCTTGATATCGAAGAGGTTGATGAACTCATCCACCGAGCCCACCATAGTTATTCAAGCTGGCGGGCGATCACACCACATGATCGGAGACAGCTTCTGCTCGCTTTTGCGAGCGAGGTTCGCGATCACAGCGAGGAGCTGGCTGAGGCTGAGATGCGATCAGCTGGCCACCCGATCACCTCGGCCAGAGGTGAGGCGCTCGGCGTCGCGGATGTGATCGAGTATTTTGCTGGGTTTCCAGAGCGACACTTTGGCCGCCAGATTCCGGTCGCTGGAGGAATCGATGTCACGTTTCGCGAGCCGTTGGGTGTGGTTGGCGTGATCGTGCCATGGAATTTCCCGATGCTGATCGCTTCGTGGGGATTCGCCCCGGCACTCGCCGCCGGCAATACCGTAGTTCTCAAACCGGCCGAGGCTACTCCATTGAGCGCGCTCATCCTGGAGCGCCTGGCCCTAGCCGTTGGATTCCCCGAAGGTGTTTTTCAGGTAGCGCCGGGACGTGGGGATCGCGCAGGTTGGCGGCTGGTGACCAACGAGCTCGTGAAGAAGGTCTGCTTCACGGGGTCGACGCGAGTGGGCAAGCAGATCATGGCGGGTTGTGCCGATCAGATGAAGCGAGTGACGCTTGAACTGGGCGGCAAAAGCGCCAATATCATCTTCGGTGACGCCGACGTGGAGGCTGCGGCCCAGGCGGCTCCCTTCGCCGTCTTTGACAACGCCGGACAGGATTGCTGTGCGCGATCGAGATTGCTCGTTGATCGAGCGATCTATGACGATTTTCTGCCCATCTTTCTTGAGGCGACCGCGTCGATCGTCGTTGGTGATCCGCTCGATGATCGCACACAGATGGGGCCGCTGATCTCGGCGGAGCAACTCGCCCGCGTGCAGGGGTATGTCGCCGATGCTGAGGTTATTTACCAGATGCCGAACGTCCCTGCGAAGGGTTATTACTTTGCTCCAACCGTTCTCTCGGGAGCTGACACCACCGCACCCTCTTGTCGCGAGGAGATCTTTGGACCGGTCGTCTCCATCGTCCCCTTCGACAGTGAGGCTGAGGCGCTCCAAATCGCGAACGACTCGATCTATGGACTCTCCGGATCCGTCTGGACGAGAGATCTGTCAAGGGCGTTTCGGGTCGTTCGCCAGCTCGACAGCGGGAACCTCTCCGTGAACTCCAATTCGTCAGTACGGTACTCGACGCCCTTTGGTGGGTTTAAGGGATCAGGGATCGGAAGGGAGCTCGGTCCAGATGCACTGGATGCCTTCACTGAGCTAAAAAATGTCTTCATAGCTATCGAGGAAGAGAGGGGATAGGGAGAGAATGTTACGTTTGGAGAACAAGGTCGCGGTGATCACCGGAGCGGCGAGTGGAATTGGAGCGGCGAGCGCTCGAAAGTTTGCTGTTGAGGGTGCCAAAGTCGTGGTGGTTGACTTGGATGAGGAAAAGGGCGCCGCGATCGCGTCGGAGATCGGCGGTCTCTTCATTCGCGCCGACGTTACCTCTGAGGAGGAGGTGAAGGCGATGTACGAGACAACGGTCGCCCATTTTGGCACGTTGGATGTATGTTTTAACAACGCCGGGATCTCGCCTCCTGAGGACGACTCGATCCTTGAGACGGATCTGCAAGCGTGGCGTCGTGTCCAGGACGTCAATCTCACCAGTGTCTACCTGTGCTCGAAGTATGGCATCGAGACCCTGCTTGCGCATGGAGGAGGATCGGTTATCAACACTGCCTCCTTCGTGGCCCTTGTCGGTGCGGCGACCTCCCAGATCTCCTATACCGCCTCAAAGGGTGGAGTTCTCACGATGTCGAGAGAACTGGGTGTACAGTTTGCTCGCAGTGGAGTCAGAGTCAATTCGCTGTGTCCTGGACCGGTGAATACACCGTTGCTCCAGGAACTCTTTGCCAAAGACCCAGAGCGCGCCGCTCGTCGTCTCATTCACGTTCCCACAGGTCGCTTCGCCGAACCCGAGGAGATCGCCAACGCCGTCTGTTTCCTCGCCTCAGACGAGGCATCCTTTATCACCGCTACGGCCTTTATTGTGGATGGTGGAGTCCATGCAGCCTACGTCACTCCTCTCTAGAGAGCCAGTCTCTAGAGAGCCAGTTCTGGATGAGCCAGTCACTTGCTTAGAGGTTGGAGTCCAAGCCACTCCAGAGTGTGACCTTCGTACGATCTCCTCGAAAGATATCACGCGCATACTCGACAACCCGTCCACCGAGCGAATAGGCGATCCGTTCGATCTGGAGCCCGGGTTGTGCACCTCTCAGTCCAAGCAGCTCCGCTTGGGCTCTGCTCAGGCGGACCGACTCAAGAGTCTCGAGAGCACGGGTGGGCCGCTCACCGTAGGTCTCTTCAAGAATAAGGTAGAGCGAGCCGCGAAGGTCGTGTTCGATAAGGCCCGGAAATCGCTCGGCTGGAAACCAGGACTGCTCGATCGCCACCGGCTTTTCATCCGCAAGGCGGAGTCGATCGATGCGGTAGCAGCCCGTATTAGGGGCGATCTCAAGGGTTTTCGCAAGTTCGTCGTCGGCTGGCTGCTCCACCGCAGCGAGCACCCGAGCTCCAGGGCGCAGGCCATTGTTTTTCAGCTGCTCGGTGAAGCCAGCGATTCTACTCAGATCGCAGGCGATCTTTGGACCCTGAACAAAAGTTCCTCCGCTCCTGCCGATTACCTTGACAACCAGGCCTCTGTTCTCAAGGCGAACCAGAGCATGCCTGAGCGTCATGCGAGAGACACCAAAGTGCAGGGCGAGCTCTCGCTCGGCTGGCAGACGGTCGCCGCCCTTAAGCTGTCCGCTCGAGATAGCCTCAAGGAGCAGGAGTTCGATCTGTTGGTAGGGAGGAACCGATGACTCCTGTTTGAGCGTCGGAAAGTCGGTTAGGTTCGTTCCCATGTGCATCCATCTTATCAAAATTTCGGGGGAAAATGGATCGAGATTGCAACAACGAAGTACCAGATGAGATTCGCCGAGTTCTCGACATGACTGAGGTCCAGGCCTCAGTCGGTCAGTTCATGAGTTTGGAGATTCTCTCCGGTGGGCTCACCAATGTCAACTATCTAGTCGCCGGAACGCAGGGCAAGGTGGTCGTGCGCGTTGGAGCCAAGAACGCTGGATTGCTTGCCATCGATCGAGCGAATGAGCGAGCGAACTCGATCTGCGCAGCTGAAGCTGGTGTTGGTGCTCCAGTCCTCGCCCATCGTGAAGAGCCCTCCATCCTCGTGATTGGCTATCTTGAGGGAAAGACGCTCTCTAAAGCAGACATCCAGAGCGGGGTCTACCTGGAGGGTATCGCGCAGAGTTTACGCCGTCTTCATTGCACGCGACCCTTTGTGTCGAGGTTTAACATGTTCGATATCCAGGCCCGATATCTCCATATCGTCAAAGAGCATCACTACTGGTTGCCAAAGGGCTATCTGCGTTATGCCCCCGCCTTTACCAAGTTGCAAGAGGCATTATTGGTGGCACCGGAGCCGTTGGTGCCGTGTAACAACGATCTTTTAGCGGAGAACTTTATTGAGTCAGGGGGGATAATCCGTATCATCGACTACGAGTACTCCGGCAATAACGAGGCGAGCTTTGAGCTGGGTAATATCGCGAGCGAATCCGATCTCACCGAGGCGCAGCTCGCTCAGCTCTGCTCCTCCTACTGGATGGTCGAGGACGAGGTCAAGGTTGCCCGTGCCCGTCTCTGGGCAATGGCGGCCAAGTATGGATGGACGCTTTGGGCCTCCATCCAGGACGGTGCGGGGGAGCTAGAGTTTGATTTCATCGAGTGGGGCCTGGAGAAGTACGAGCGAGTGGTGGAGGAGTTCGAATCGGAGGAGTTCTCGAAACTTCTCCAATGGGTGTCTCGCGCATGAACCAGTTGAGACTCCCGGGTGCGCAGGTTGATTGACAACCTCCAAGAGATCGCCTAGAATGGTCTAGACATTATGCCAAGGGGGGTTCGGTGCTGCTAGGCGCTCCAGTGGAGGCGGTGGTCTTTGATTTCAACGGGACACTCTCAGAGGATGAACCGCTCCTTGCAGATCTGTTTGTAGCTCTAGCCGAGGAGCAACTTTGCCTGTCGATCACGCGAGACTGGTACTTCGAGGAGCTTGTTGGACTCTCAGACCCCGAGATTGTCGAGCGATTGATGCAACGGGCGAATGTGATCGACGACAGGGAAGCGACCTTCGAATCACTTCTGGCGGCGAAGGTAGAGCGCTACTGCCAAGAGGTTCGCCGCTCCCCTCGCATTACTCCCGATGCGATCGCTTTTGTCAAGCGAATCGGGGAGTTGGTGCCGATAGTTCTTGTCAGCGGGGCCGTCCACGAGGAGGTTGATGCTGCCCTCATGGGTGCGGGATTGGAACACCTTTTCCACACCGTCGTCTGTGGTGACGACGTCGTACGTGGCAAGCCTGATCCCGAGGGGTTCGAGATCGCCTTGGTCGCCCTCGGGGTTGACGATCCGAGCCGGGTGGTGGTTTTTGAGGACTCGGTGGCGGGGCTCACGGCTGCGCAGGCCCTCGGAATGTGGACCGTCAAAGTGGGTCTGAATCAGGTCGAGGCCGCAAGGGGCCTTTACCAACACTCGATGGACCAACTCTCGCTCGTGGCGGGAGGATGGCTCATCGATGATCTTGAGAAGTGTGTTTGACTGAGTCAGAAGGGAAGAGAGATGCAGGATTTGCCTGAGTCGGCGAGGGTTGTGATCATCGGTGGCGGTGTTGGTGGTGCTAGCATCGCCTATCATCTTGCGCAGCTAGGCATGACAGATGTGGTGCTCGTCGATCGTGATGAGCTGACCAATGGGTCGACCTTTCACTCGGCAGGG
This sequence comes from Ferrimicrobium sp., assembly GCF_027364955.1. NCBI lineage: Bacteria > Bacillati > Actinomycetota > Acidimicrobiia > Acidimicrobiales > Acidimicrobiaceae > Ferrimicrobium > Ferrimicrobium sp. The sequence goes on along the minus strand of NZ_DAHXOI010000021.1, from coordinate 6,412 downwards.
TTGGTAGGTCAGCTACGAGGCTCGGTGACATTGACCAAAATGATGATGTACTCGGCCCAGCTCTACCGTGAACTGGCCAAGGACCCGGAGACGGATCCCGGCTGGGTCGAGAGTGGTGGTATTCGACTCGCCTGTACCAAGGAGCGACAGGAGGAGCTCCAGCGTCAGGTGGGCTGGGCACAGACCTTTGGACTCCCCCTCGAGGAGATCTCGGTCGCTGAGGCGAACCGGCTCTTTCCCCTCATGTCGAGCGACGGAGTGATTGGAGCCACCTTTCTTCCCACGGATGGATACCTTGACCCTTCGCAGTTGACGCAGTCCCTCGCACGGGTTGCACGAGGGAACGGAGTCCAGATCCACACCAAGACCCGAGTAACAGGTCTGTTGGTCGAGGAGGGAAGGGTGCGAGGGGTCGAGACGGATCGTGGGGTGATCCGGGCGGACAAGGTGGTCAACGCGGCGGGGATGTATGCCGCGGAGATAGGGCGGATGGCGGGGGTGAGGATACCCGTGATTCCGTTCTCGCACCAGTATCTCGTGACGACCGGATTCCGGTCCGAGGATGATCGAGTGAGACTACCCACGTTGCGAGACCCCGATCTTCTGGTCTATTTCCGTGAGGATGCAAGAGGACTGGTCATGGGCGGTTACGAACGCCACTCCAGGGCCGCCTTCTTGGATGAGCACCTGCGCGATTCGATCCCGGGTGACTTCAATGGCCGCCTCTTGGACGAGGATTGGGATCGATTCGAGGAGATCACCACCAATTCAGCTAAGCGTGTCCCGATCATGTCCGAGCTCCAGATTCGAAAGCTCATCAACGGCCCAGAGGGCTTTACCCCTGATAATGAGTTCTGTCTTGGCGAGACCGAGGTCGGTGGATTCTTCGTTGCGGCGGGCTTCTGTGCCCATGGAATCGCCGGTGCGGGAGGCATCGGGAAGGTGATGGCGGAATGGATCGTCGATGGCGAACCGAGTCTTGACCTATGGGAGATGGACATTCGACGGTTTGGTCGTCACTGGCGATCCTATGACTACACGCTGGCAAGAACGAGGGAGAACTACGAAACCTACTATGACATCCGTTATCCCAACCACGAGCGCACCTCAGCGAGGGGTCTGAAGCGCTCGCCTGCCTACTCATGGCATCGAGAGCATGGAGCGGTCTTTGGCGAGAAGTCTGGTTGGGAGCGGGTGAACTACTACTCCACGAACGAGGATCCCGCCCTTGAGCATCTTCGTCCGAAGGGTTGGGCTGGCATGAACTGGTCGACGGCGATCTCTCGTGAACACCTTGGAACGAGGGAGAGCGCGACCCTCTTTGACGAGTCCTCCTTCTCGAAGTTACGCATCGATGGACCTGGTGCTGCGCGGTATCTCAATTACCTCGCCGATAACGATGTGGCCAGGGGGCCTGGTCGCATCACCTACACCCAGCTGCTCAACTCCCACGGAGGCATTGAGGCGGATCTGACCATCACCCAACTCACCAGTGAAAGCTTTCTCCTGATCACGGGTACGGCGTTCGGGAATCACGACTTTAGTTGGTTGCGAAGCCATCTGCCAGACGATGGCAGTGTCAGGCTCACCGACGTCACCGGTAGCTACGCCTGTTACGCGCTCTGGGGTCCGAAGTCGCGGGAGATCCTCGCACCGTTGACTGATGCTGACCTTTCGAATGCCGGATTTCCCTACCTACGAGCACAGGAGATCACCGTTGGTCATGTGCCGGTCCTTGCGTTACGGGTTACCTTCGTTGGTGAGCTGGGCTGGGAGCTGTACTGCACTAGCGAGTATGGGATGAGCCTCTTCGAGACGCTTGTCGAAGCGGGCGAGCCTCATGCAATGATGGTGGGGGGTTATCGCGCCATCGATTCGCTGCGCCTCGAAAAGGCCTACCGTGTATGGGGCTCTGACGTGACTCCTGATGATGACCCAATCGAGGCTGGACTCGAGTTTTGCCTCCGTCTCGACAAACCTGGGGGATTTTTTGGGTCCGAGGGACTCGCCAAGAGGGAGTCCTCTCGGCGCCTTGTCTGCCTGGTGCTCGAGGACTCGAGGTCGGTTGCACTGGGCAATGAACCGATTCGAATGTCGGGAGCTATCATCGGGAGGGTGACCTCAGGTGGAGTAGGCTATAGCGTCGGCAAGTCGATCGCCTATGGTTATGTCCCAGTCGAGTTGGCGGAGCCAGGGAAGGCCTGCGAGGTCTTCATCTTCGGCGAGTGGATCGGTGCGCTTATCGTCGAGGCGCCTCTCGTCGACCCTCAGATGAAGAGAATTCGCAGCTAGTGTCGGAGTACTTACACAATGAAGCCTGAAGTGAGAAAGATTTAACATAAATGGTCTTTACCATATAAGTTTTCGTGCTACGATCGGTGGCATCGCGTATGGAGCGAGCAACACCTAGGGGATCAGCGTGAGGTGAACGGGGGTACCTTTCCTTCTTGGTCCTTCAGAGGTGTTCGTAGGAGTAGGGGGATAATCCGTATGACCGATCAACAACACATCGCCGATTCTCACGATTTGGCGTCCTTTGGCTATAAACAGCATCTACACCGGAGTCTGGGAACGTTCTCGTCCTTTGCGGCAGGGTACAGCTACATCTCCGTTCTCACCGGTATGTTCGAGCTGTTCGGGTTTGGCTACGCGTTCGGTGGTCCGAGGATGTTCTGGATGTGGCTGCTCGTCTGGGTGGGCCAGATGGCGGTGGCCTTCTGTTTTGCTGAACTCGCCTCGCGTTATCCCATCGCGGGTTCGGTCTATCAATGGTCAAAGCAGCTCAACGGGGCGATCGCCTCCTGGATGACCGGTTGGGTGATGCTCGTTGGCGACGTGGTGACGGTCGCTGCGGTGGCGATCGCCGAGCAGATCGTCCTCCCATCGATCTGGTCAGGCTTCGAGGTCTTCAAGAACACGACCCAGAACGCCGTGTTTCTTGGGGTTGTCGTTCTGGTGATCACCACACTGTTGAATATGTCCGGTGTCCAGATTATGTCGATCGTCAACAACATCGGCGTCGTCGCCGAACTGGTTGGTGTAGCGGTCTTTGTGGTGCTTCTGGCTTTCCACTTTCAGAGAGGCCCAGCCGTCGTCTTGCATGCAGAAGGGACTGGCCCCGGCATCCCTGGCTACTCAATCTTTGGAGGCAGTGTTGCCCTCCTGCTTGCGGTGATCATGCCGGCCTATGTCATGTATGGATTTGATACCGCCTGCACGTTAGCCGAGGAGACAAAGGATCCTCGTCGCAAGGGTCCAAAGGCGATTCTGACGGCCCTGGCCGCCTCGGGGCTGGGCGGAGCGCTTCTCCTTCTGTTCGCAATCATGGCTTCTCCAACGCTGAACCCAGCCAAGTTGGGTATCGGTGGCCTCCCCTACATCATCGAGGCCGCTCTCGGCACCACCCTTGGCAAGATCATGCTGGCAGACGTGGCGGTGGCGATCTTTGTCTGTACCCTCGCTATCCAAACGGCCACCATCCGCCTCACCTTCTCGATGGCCAGAGACAATAATCTCCCCTTTGGCAACGTACTCTCGAGGGTCTCGAAGAAGGTGAACTCGCCAATCGTGCCTTCCATTATTTCCGGTGTGGTGGCAGCACTGATTCTGATAGTCAATATTGGCAAGCCACAGATCTTTACGATCGTGACGAGCGTCGCTATTATCTTTGTCTACGTCGCCTACTTCATGGTCACCGGCTCACTGTTGTTCAAACGGGGCAAGCGCGGAATGAACCAGAAGGACAAGGACGGTCTCTTCTCGATGGGTAAGTGGGGCCCGGTCGTCAATGGGGTAGCGTTCTTCTATGGAGTGCTGATGAGCATCAACCTTATCTGGCCCCGTACCGCCATCTACGGCCCTGGTGTCGATGCATGGGGTGGAGTCATCGTCATCGGTGTCGTCGTGGTCCTGGGTTATCTCTACTATCAGACCGTGCAAAAGCGTAAGTACGAGGCCCATGGAATCGTTGCCGATCACCGTGCCGAATCGAGCAGCGAGATGGTTGACTAGGCGGGTCTGTTGATGACGGCGAGTGTGGCTATCACTTCCTCCTCGGTCGAATCTCTTGGAGAAGGGGAATAGGAGTTGGAACTGGCCAGGGATAGCGCCCTCACTATTGTCGGTGGCGGGATCATCGGATGCGCCGTTGCTTACGCCTTTGCTCAAGCCGGATACCGGGATATCCAGGTGCTAGAGCGTTCGCAGATCTGCGGTGAGACCTCGAGTCGAGCTGCAGGCCTGGTGGGACAGGTGAGAACCAATGTCGAACGTACCAAGATCGCGATGGCGTCGGTGGCGATGTTCCAGAGTCTTGAGGAGAAGACTGGAGTGACCCCGGACTGGGTGCAGAGTGGCAGCCTACGGCTCGCCCTGACGCCCGAGAGGGTCGTAGAGTTCGATCAGATGGCTCGGGTGGCCAGTGTTGCTGGCTTAGAGGTACACCGACTAAGCGTTGGCGAGGTCTCGGAGATGATACCCTTGGCAAAACCCGAGGTGGTGTTGGCCGCGCTGTGGTGTCCAACGGATGGCTACCTGCAACCGAATTCATTGGCGATGAGCTATGTGGCGGGTGCACGCCAACTCGGTGTCCGGTTCGTGACCAACTGTGAGGTCATGGGTTTTGGCGTGCGTGACGGAGCTGTGTGCTCAGTCATCACTCCGGATGGCGAGTTCGCGACTGAGCTGGTCATCAACGCGGCAGGCCCATGGGCGGGTTGGGTGGCGCGTATGGTCGGACTCGAGCTGCCGATCGTTCCTGTACGACATGAGTACTTCATCACCGGCTCGACCACAGGTTATGAAGCTGGCGTTCCGGTTCTCAGGGTTCCTGACGAGCGGATCTATATTCGTCCGGAACTCGATGGGCTGCTCTGTGGCGGTTGGGAGGCCCAGGCTTTGAGTATGAGCCCCAACGGGGTAGATGGGGGATCTCGGATGAACCCCGAGGCGGATTGGGAGGTGATGGGTGAATTCGCTAGCTCACTCACGACTCTGTTTGCTGGGGTGAGTGAGGCCGGTGTACGCAGTACGGTCGGTGGCTTTCCGGCCTTCACGCCAGACGGACGTTTTGTGATCGGTCGAGTTCCAGGGCTACACGGTTATGTGATGGCTGCGGGGTGTAATGCGCATGGGGTGTCTGGTTCAGCAGGTATCGCTGATCTTGTGCTGGAGAGTCTGAGCGAGGATCCTTCCCCGTATGTAATCTCTCTGTCGCCAGGACGCTTCACGGAGGGGCCGATCGATCCGGATGAGGCACAACTCCAAGCGCAGCGGGTCTACGAGAATTATTATGCCGTCGCTGCGGCTGCACAGGGTGGTGCTACGATCGGGCTTTGAACCGCAAAGTGCCCCTTATAACACTGTGCTCTATGAAACTAGAACGAAGTGCACTTTCAGTGTGCTAGTGACAGGAAACCAATCATGGTGCTGGGAAGCGAGGATTTGGAGGACTGAATAACTCCTATAGTAGGAGCTTTGCACGTGGCGGTAGCTCTACATGGGGGTACGCCTTCTCAAGTGCTTCGAGAGCCTCCGGAACGTCCTTAAATCCGGTAAGTGGCCATAGAACCCTTAAGTCATCCTCGTCCGCTCCCAGCCTGCTGGCGAACGCCTTCAGGAGAAACATGTACCTAGGCGATGCAACACGAACGGTTAACCATTCAGTTTCAAACAGCACTTTAGCATCTTGATCATTGCCCGGCAGGAATCCTTTGACGCCATCATTCAACCATGACTCTGGAATACCTCTGGCTATGGCGATATCCCTCGCCACCTCGTAGACGACTGTTTTTGGTTCGAAAATAGCATCGAGGTCACGGGTTAGACGCCGTGGTGAATAACACAAACTCATTGCGGAGCCGCCAACGAAGAATAGTTCGGCCTTAGTGCCACGTGATTGAAGTCCGTCAGATAGTGCGTGAAGAAGTTCTAAAACTTCCTCTGGATCGAAATATATTTCTTCATACATGCGCTAGCGCCGATCGGGGAAGAAACACTCCCCGGCTTGCAAATGCCGCTGGCGTATCCATGAAACACAGCGGGCGCAAGCCGGGAGAGTCGGTGGCAAACCACCACTCGTCCTCTACTGATCGCTTTGAGTCCAGCGCCCATGTGGGAATACGTAACTCATGGTGGAAAGCAAGATGTTCGGCTAAGCCTGCCAGCATCGCGTCAAATGCCTTATTGCCCGTGCTGTGTGGTTCAGGGGCGATCATCTGCTTTCTGTACTCATCATCAGCTGCTTCAAACTCGATGCAGAACTCCTTGACACCCCGAACCGCTTCGGGCCAACCATATCGTTCCAACGCAATGGTGATAGCTGTTGCGAGGTCGTCTGAACCGCCCCGGGTTTTACAGAGACTCGGTTAGTTGTCAATCAGGTAATTTCCTGACTGCCTTCGAGCATAGTAGA